>JAOUIH010000070.1 GCA_029884165.1 Gammaproteobacteria bacterium
GACGATCGAGACCCATTTTGCCCTCGGCAGCCTGTTCCGGCGCAGGGGAGAGGTCGACAGGGCCATCCGCATACACCAGAACATCATCGCCCGCCCCGACCTCGCATCCGAACAGAAGGACCAGGCACTGTACGCGCTGGCCAAAGACTACCTGAAGGCGGGATTGCTGGACCGTGCGGAAAGCATGTTCGCTCGCCTGGGGCAGGGATCGCGCTACCAGGTCGAGGCGCTGGAGCAGCTCTGCCGGATCTACGAACAGGAGAAGGAATGGCTCAAGGCTATTGAGGCCGGCCAGCGGCTGGAAGTGCTGAGCGGCCGCTCACTGGCCACGCAGATCGCACATTACTACTCCGAACTGGCAGAGAGAGCGATCGACCGGAAGGATTTTTCCGGTGCGCGAACCTACCTGAAAAAAGCGCAGAGCGGCCGCCCGCGCACCATGCGCGGTGCACTGACCAGGGCAGAGATCGCACGGGCGACCGGCGACGTCAAGACCGCACTCAGGCTGTATCACCGCATCATCGATGAGCATACCTACCTGATAACCGAGGCGCTGCCTCGTCTCGTCGATATCTATCGCGAGCAGGGAACGCTGGCCGACCTGGACGGGAGCCTGCGCAGCCTGGTACGCAGCAACCCGGCGTTGAAGAGGGACATTGCATACACGGCCGTCGTCAATGACCTGGGCGATATTCCGATCGTCGACGAGTGTGTCGAGGAGTACATCAGCAACGAGCCGACGCTGGCGGCCTTCGTAGACAGCCAGGTCCTGGCGGACGAAGATGCGGGGAGCCGCCGAAAAGCGCTGGCCAAGGTTCGCAAGGGCCTTAGCAAGCTCGCCGGTTCCACGCCACGTTATCAATGCAAGGAATGCGGTTTTTCGAGCCAGCGCCTGCTATGGCAGTGCCCCAGCTGCAAGGACTGGGAGACCCAGCGCCCGTTCGCCAGCGTCCAGTTCGATTCCTTGCTGCAGCGTAGCGGCATCGCATACTGATCCCGTTCGGCTCGAGTTCCGGCCAGCGCGTCACGTCCCCACCGACCCCGGTCACCGGGGAGCAGCAATTTCCCGTCAAATGCAGGAGTTTCGCCGGCGGCAGCGCCAGCAGCGGACGGCTACGCTGCGTGGCGTCAGTCGGTGCTCCCATGCGCCGGCAACTTAGGGAATCTGATGACAGGAGTGAATCATGGATCGTTTAAGACGGCTTTTGGTTGCAATGGTCTGCCTGCTGGCCTTGCCGGTAGTCGTGAACGCCGGCGTCGTGGACGTGAACACGGCGGATGCCGAGACCATCTCGACGGAGTTGACGGGAGTGGGGCTGTCCAAGGCGGCCGCGATCGTCGAGTACCGCGCGGCGCACGGACCGTTCAAGTCCTACGAAGACCTGATGCAGGTCAAAGGCATCGGGCCGCGGACCATCGAGATCAATCGCGAGAACATCCGTTTTGGTTCCGAGGACGCCAAGCCGCGGAAGTAGACCGTGAAGCCGGGCCGGGGCATGCCGGGGACTCCCCGCCGGCCGGCCTCGGCCCGGCACCTGGTTCCGCCGAAGCTTGTGACCTGCCCACTGCAATCATTGGGCGGCATTGGCTATGATGCCCTCCCGAAAGAATGGTGGAGCAGCCCGTGCCGAAACCTGTCCGAGCCGCGGTATTCCCGGTTGCCGGTCGCGGAACCCGGTTCCTGCCGGCCACCAAGGCGAGCCCGAAAGAGATGTTGCCGGTCGTGGACAAGCCCCTGATCCAGTATGCGGTCGAAGAGGCCGTGGCAGCGGGCGCGACGAAACTGGTGTTCGTAACCGGCAGTTCGAAGCGGGCCATCGAGGATCACTTCGATACCGACCCGGAGCTGGAAAGGGCCCTCACAGCGTCCGGCAGGAAGGACCTGCTGGAGTCCATTCAGCGTATCGTGCCGCCCGGCGTCACCTGCATATACATACGACAGGGCGAGCCGCTCGGGCTGGGCCACGCGGTGCTGTGCGCACGACCCGTGGTGGGCGACGAGCCGTTCTTCGTGCACCTCGCGGATGACCTCATCGCCGGGAATCCGCCGTGCCTCGCCCAGATGGCCGAAGACTATGCGACGCACGGCAACAGCATCGTGGCGGTGGAGGAGGTGCCGAGGGAAAGCACGTCCAGCTACGGTATCGTCGGACTCGACGACAATGGCAGCCGGTCGCAGTGCATTTCGAGCATCGTCGAGAAGCCCAAGCCGGAAGATGCGCCGTCGACCAAGGCTGTCGTCGGTCGATACCTGCTGGTGCCGGCAATCTTCGACAAGCTGGCCACGACGGGCCGCGGCGCCGGCGGTGAAATCCAGCTTACCGATGCTATCGCCGATCTGCTGGCCGAGCAGGCCGTGCACGCCTATGCGTTCGAAGGCCGACGCTTCGACTGCGGCAGCAAGCTCGGCTATCTGCAGGCGACGGTAGCCTACGGCCTGGAACACGAGGGCGTGGGCGACGCGTTCCGGGCTTATCTGCGCGAACTCGTTCAGGTCTGAGGACGGCGGCCCAGCAAACCGGCCAGGCTCCGGCCGACCACGGACACAACCCGCGGCAGCTCCTGCCTTGCACCCACCAGCAGCCGCTGGTTGACCTCCAGCTCGATGCCGAGATAGCGGGGGTCCGGGTGCCGGCCCCTGAGCCAGGTCGTGAATCCGTCGTCCCTGCCGCGGTAAGGGTAGTTCTTCCGGTAGCACAGTCCCGGATCCAGCTGACGCATGCAGTGCGCCCACGCGGCGCAGAATTCGCGCTCGGCGGGTCGCCGCGGATCGTACAGCAACGCGATATCGGCTCGCCGAGTCTCGCCGCGCAGCCGCGGCGTGAAGCTGTGCACGGCAACGTGCACGACGTCCGCGCCGATCGCCGCCAGCCGGTCGATGCGCGCCGTCACCCGCTCACGATGAGGGTGATAGTAGCGTGCCAGCACCTGCTGCCGCTCCGCGTCGGAGAGTAGCGCGCTGAAGTCCGAGAATACCGCCGCGTGACCGATCGTCTTGTTGGGCTCGACGAGCAGCCGCGTCACCGTGCTGTACAGCAGTTCGGTCGCCAGTTGGCGGGACAGGCGTCGAGCCAGCGCCAGCGCGCCCAGGTCGTAGCCCCGGTGGCTGTCGAGCGCCGCCTGCGCGGCACGCGTGGCGAACAGTTGCCGGTAGGGGGCGGGTACCCGATTGCCGCCGTGCTCGCAGGTGAGCACGAGCCGACGCTGCGTCACGACTCGGCCCGAAACAGCCGACCCTCGGCCAGCGCTGCTGCCAGCTTCGAATAGACGTCCTGCAGTCTTCGTTGATCGACGGCCGGACCGACGGATGTCACTATCCGGCGGGCGAGGCAGCCCTCGGCCAGGTACAGATCCAGTACCGGCTGCCACTCCCCGCGCTGCGGATGATCCTTGAGAAGCTGCTCGAACAGGTGCTGCCAGAGCTCGCGAACGCGTGCCCGGCCTCGTTCCGGAAAGCCGAAGCAATCCAGGTAAGCCCTGTTTTCGATAACTGCATCGTCAGCATCCCGTATGCCGGCGAGCAGCAGTGCTTCGAGCTCGCGTTCGTCCCACGACTGCTGCTTGGCATTACTGCTCCAGGCCTGCTCGGTGAGGGCCCGGACCGCCTCGATCACGGCGCCCGCCACCGCGATATCCGCCTGCGGGCACTCCTGCAGGTCGAGCAGGCGGATTTCGATGGCCATGCGGTCGAAGCGAGCAATGCAGCCGCGTGCATTGACCCACTCGTGGTGCAGAACCCCCTTCGGATCCAGTGGCTGCAGGTCCTTGTAGATGCCGGCCAGCAGTTTTCCTTCGTAATCCCTCTTCGTGTAGACGCGCTCGGGAACGACATGACCAGTCACGGAGGAGACACGCGCAGCGTTCTTTCGATACATCTCCAGTCGGGTATCCAGGAACTCGCTGCGGCGGCCGTCGACGAACGGAGAACTTGCGGCCAGGCCGGGCAACAGCGGCAGAACCATCCGGATCGCGCCGTGCAGGCGGCCGAATTCGCGGTCGTTCGCGAACGGAAAATTTATGTGCATGGACTGGAGATTCGCCCAGCCGTGGCCCTTGCAGCTGAATATCCGGTCGAAAGTCTCGTAGATAATGTTGTTCTCGTGCGGCCACAGGCGCAGCTCGGTGTCCGGGTCCATCCAGGGATGCATGGCGGTCGGAAGCAGACGCGCATCGAATGGACGGAGGAGGTCGTCAATGCGGCGCGTATGCTCGTGGAACAGCGCCCCGAGGCCGCCGAGCGACGGCGACGGCCCATTGGTCTTCATCTCGATGACATGGAGCGCCAGCTCGTTGGACCAGGCGACCGGTCCCAGCTCTACCTCCATCTCGTAGCCGCCACCGACCAATTTCAGGAGTTCGTCCGCTATGGGCCGTACCGACAGGTCGGCCGAGCTCACGATCATGTACTCCAGCTCGATGCCGAAGGCCTGAAACAAGTGCAAAGGTTCGCGTTCGTCGTTCACGATTTCAATGGTCCCTGGTTGCCGCGTTGCTCGATGCGATCGTAGAAGCTCTGCATGATTGCGGCGTACAAAGCCTCTTTCAGCACAGCGTCTTCGCAGCCAGCTTCGATACTCGGGTTGTCGTTAATCTCCATGACCATCAGGCCGTACGGAGTCTCCTTGATGTCGACGCCATAAAGGCCCCTGCCAATCAGGCTGGCGGCACGCACCCCGAGATCCACTACGGCTGGCGGGGCATCTGCAATGGCCAGCGTTTCGGACTTGCCGTAAACACGGTGCTTCTCATCCTTTGCCTGCTGAATCTGCCAGTGACCCCGGGCCATGTAGTACTTGCAGACATAGAGCGGCTTGCCGTCCAGTACGCCGACGCGCCAGTCGAATGTGGACGGCATGAACTCCTGTGCCACGACCAATTCGGAGGTGCGGAAGAAGTCGGCCAGCAGGGCGGCGAGTTCGGCCTCGTCATTGGCTTTCTTGACGCCGGCGGAAAAAGAGCTGTCCGGTCGCTTGAGAACGACCGGGTACCCGAGCTGGGCCCCGACCTCTCCGGCGTTGTCCCGGTGGACGATCAGCGTCTTCGGGCTCGGAATATTGTGCTTGTCGAATAGCTCCGCCTGGTAGACCTTGTTGGTGCAGCGCACGATCGATTCGGGGTCGTCGATTACGACGAGTCCTTCGGCCGCCGCGCGGCTGGCAAATCGGTATGTGTGATGATTTACGGCGGTGGTCTCCCGAATAAACAACGCGTCGTACTCGGCAATGTGGCCGTAGTCCTCGCGCCCGATCAGCGTCGCCCGCATGCCGAGCTTCCTGGCCGCGGTAACAAAGCGGCGAATCGCGGCTTCATCGGAGGGAGCGTCGATTTCGTCCGGATTGACAAGTATCGCCAGTTCGTAGCGCGGTCGCTCGACGTCCGAAATTCTCGGCCTGGCAAAAAAACGTCGGGCCTGGGCGACGACAAAGGCCCTGTGTGAATCCGGAATGTCTTTCGAGGCAATGGGCCGGAGGCTGCGGAGATGCCATTCATCGTCGAGCTTCACGAATTCCCCCCGCAGCAAGGGTGCCGGGAAATACCCGAAGAGCGCGTCGCAAAGCCGGTCGTAGCGCTTCGCCAGGTTGCGGCCGAAGTAGATGCTGAGATCGAAGCGGTCGGAATGTATCGGCGCGAGTGCGCGCTGAATCAGGTATTCGAGGTCTTCCGAAACGACGCGAAGCACGGCCGACTGGCGCAGGTCCTGGATCGTCGTGACCGACGGCAGTGGCTTATGGCCCCTCGCGGCAGCCAGCAGCGACACGTAATAGCCGGTGGTCTGGTAGCCGTAGGTACGGCAAAGGTTGAAGACCTTGGCGCGCTTCATTTCGATGAAGCGCTTGTCGGTCAGGTACTTTCGAGCCGGGACAATTTCCGTGTCCGGTACGTCCAATGGCCAGAGTTTCGGGTCTTCGACAACGATCAGTATTGGCATGACTTACTTTGGCTGGCTTCGTTCCCTGGGTGTGATAATCAGCAGGTTGCTGTCGTACGTAACGATGCCGAGCAGGATCGCGGCTATGAGCCGGTCCATCCCGATTCGATAATAGTGGGCCCTGAATCCGGGGTTGTCGCGCAGCGGGTCGGCAACCGTGATTTCCCGGGCTTCCTTGTCGTAGCCGCTCAGAATGACGAAGTGACCGGACGAGTCGCCCTTGACGTCGTCGTACTTGTCATCGAGTTCCCTCGCGCAACGATAGAGGTAGGTAGCACTGAGCCCGGTGAGGATCGGGATGTCTTTTTTCAGAAATCGGCGCAGCAGCTGGCCGTTCAGTTCCTCGAAGCACAGCCTGCCGCCGAGCTTCAGGAACTCGAGGTACGCGTAGGTGGCCAGGCCGAAGCGGACGCCCCGTTTGTGCTTGTTCTGTTGCCGAAGCTTCTCCGCGATGTCGACGTCGCCGGTGAACCAGGTGGGGTCGAACATGCGCAGGTTGTATGTGTAGATTTCGGCGTCAAAGCCGTTACGGATGGCGTGGCAGGCGAGCATCACCGCCAGCGTCCCGCCGTTGGGCAACGGCTTGACCTCCGCAATGACCTGATCCAGGGATACGTCGTGATTCCAGTACCGGTAGATGGCGTGCAGGCAGGTCGGGCCGCAGGTCGTGTCGTCCGGCTGCGGGAGTACCTCCAGCTGCAAATCGTTCCTGTGCGGCAGCGCTGCTATGCCCTGAATCTTCTTCTCAGCGGAAATTGCCATGCTGCGGGTCCCTGACTCCGAGCGCCGCCCCGGATTCGACTCGCCGGGCGCTCGTGTCGCAAAGAGCATTGAATGGAGCAGTATAAGTCCTGAAGCGACAGCGCGACGAATCGATCACAGCATCACGGTGATCCGGATCCGGGCGCGCCAGGCTGCAGTGTCGCCTTACCGGGCGGCTACACGACGCTGCGACCGTGGGCGCGCCGGGCTCCGGTCGCGGGGCGTGAGCAAAAAAAAGGCCCTCGAGTCGAGGACCTTCCGTAAATTTGGCTCCCCGGGCCGGACTCGAACCAGCGACCAACGGATTAACAGTCCGTCGCTCTACCAACTGAGCTACCGGGGAAGGGCAATTCGCTAACTTTCGCGAGGGGCGGAATTCTGGTCCAGCACCTATCTCAAGTCAAGGGACGATCCGGCAGGTTTTCAGCATATTTCCGGGCGCTCAGCGCATGATCGCCGCCATGCGCCGGACGGCCTCCTCGAGTTCGCGTATGGAGCAGGCGAAGGAGATCCGGACGTAACCAGGTGCGCCGAAGGGGCTGCCGGGGACGAGTACCACGATTGCCTCCTTCAGGAACAGGTCCACGAGTTCGTAATCGTCCCTGAATCCCTTGGCTTCGATTGCGCCGGTAACCCGGGGAAAGGCGTAAAAGGCACCTTCACCCCGGCGGCACTCGAAGCCGGGAATCGAGTTCAGCGCTTCGACGATATAGTCGCTGCGCTCGCGATACGCCCTGTTCATCTCGGCGACACAAGCCTGGTCGCCGTTCAGTGCCGCCGCGGCCGCGGCCTGGGAAATGCTGCAGGGATTGGACGTGACCTGGCTCTGAATCGTTTTCATGGCACCGATCACGTGTGCCGGCCCGCCCGCATAGCCGATACGCCAGCCGGTCATCGCATAGCACTTCGACACGCCGTTGATGGTAACGGTCTGCTCCTTGAGCTCGGGCACGGCGGTCGCCAGGCTGCAGAAAGCGTCGTCGCCCCAGTGAATGTGCTCGTATATGTCATCGGCTGCGATCACGATCTGCGGGTGCCGGACCAGGACTTCACCGAGCGCCTCGAGTTCCTGCCGCGTATAGCTGCTACCGCTCGGGTTAGACGGACTGTTCAGGAACAGCATGCGTGTCCGGCCGGTAATCGCCGCCTCGAGCTGCTCGGGCGTGATCTTGAAGCCGCTCTCGATGCCGGTCGGGATGGTGATCGGGACGCCGTCGGCGACCCGTACCATGTCGGGATAGGAAACCCAGTAGGGCGTCGGGATGATCGCCTCGTCGCCCGCACTGAGGACGCCCATGCACAGGTTGAACAGGGTGTGCTTGGCCCCGCAGGAGACCAGGATCTCGTCGTGGCGGTAAGAGAGCCCGTTGTCCCGCTCGAACTTGTGCTGGATGGCTGTCTTCAGGCTGGAGGTCCCGTCGATCGCGGTGTACTTGGTCTGCCCGTCGCGGATGGCTTTTATCGCCGCCTCCTTGACGTGCTCCGGCGTATCGAAGTCCGGCTCGCCGGCACCCAGGCTGATGACGTCCTTGCCTTCCTCCCGCAGCCGGGCAGCCAGTCCCAGGACGGCACTGGTCGCCGAGGGCATCACCCGGCTCATTCTTTCCGAAACTGTTAGACTCACGCGTTTACCTCCTGCCGAAGCGCCGCGTATGGTACGTCAAACCCGCCAAGTCCCCAACAGCGATGATGGGCAGTCTCCGGCGCGGTTCGACCTCGTCTCGAATTTCGACCCGGCCGGCGACCAGCAGCAGGCGATTGACGGGCTGGTCGACGGACTGAACGACGGCCTCGCCCGGCAAATCCTGCTGGGCGTGACCGGGTCGGGCAAGACTTTCACGATGGCCAACGTGATCGAGCGCATTCAGCGGCCGGCCATCGTACTGGCGCCGAACAAGACGCTGGCAGCGCAGCTTTACGGGGAGATGCGCGAATTCTTTCCCCATAACTCCGTCGAATACTTCGTGTCGTACTACGATTACTACCAGCCGGAGGCCTACGTCCCGAGCTCGGATACCTATATCGAAAAAGATGCGTCGATCAATGAGCACATCGAACAGATGCGCTTGTCCGCGACCAAGGCGCTGATGGAGCGCCGGGACGCCATCATCGTCGCGACCGTTTCGGCGATCTACGGGCTCGGCGACCCGGAAGCCTACTTCAGCATGGTCCTGCACCTGGTTCGGGGGGACCGGATAGACCAACGGAGCATCCTGAGGCGTCTTGCCGAACTGCAGTACACGAGAAACGAGCTCGAACTGTCGCAGGGGCATTACCGCGTCCGGGGCGACGTGATAGACGTATTCCCGGCGGAGTCGGAGCGCGACGCGGTGCGGATCGAACTTTTCGACGACGAGATCGAGTCGCTGGCCTACTTCGACCCGCTAACGGGAGAGGTCACCCGCCGAGTCGCGCGCCTGACCATTTATCCGAAGACGCATTACGTGACGCCGCGCGAGAAGCTCCTGGCCGCTGTCGACGAGATCCGGGTCGAGTTGAAGGATCGCCTCGAATACCTGCGCAGTCACCAGAAGTTGCTCGAAGCCCAACGCCTCGAGCAGCGCACCTTGTTCGACCTCGAAATGATTCGTGAGTTGGGTTACTGCCAGGGCATCGAAAATTATTCGCGGTATCTGTCCGGGCGCTCGGCAGGCGAACCGCCGCCATGTCTTTTCGATTACGTGCCGAACGATGCCGTGTTGGTAATCGATGAAAGCCACGTGACGGTGCCCCAGCTCGGGGGCATGTATCGCGGCGATCGCTCGCGCAAGGAAACGCTCGTGGAGTACGGATTTCGCCTGCCATCAGCGCTGGACAATCGGCCCTTGCGGTTCGATGAGTTCGAGCGCCTGTCTCCGCAGACGATATACGTGTCGGCAACGCCTGGTGATTACGAGTACCAGCATTCGGACAACCTGGTCGAGCAGGTCGTGCGCCCGACTGGGCTCGTGGATCCGATGATCGAGGTCCGGCCGGCGAGGACACAGGTCGATGACGTGCTGTCGGAGATTCGCAAGCGGGCCGCCATCAACGAGCGTGTCCTGATTACGACGCTGACGAAGCGTATGGCGGAGGACCTGACCGACTACCTGCAGGAGCACGATGTCCGTGTGCGTTATCTGCACTCCGATATCGGGACCGTCGAACGTACGGAAATCATTCGTGACCTCAGGCTGGGCCTGTTCGATGTGCTGGTCGGCATCAACCTGCTGCGGGAGGGACTGGACATGCCGGAAGTCTCGCTCGTAGCGATCCTCGATGCCGACAAGGAGGGCTTCCTGCGTTCAGAACGATCGCTGATCCAGACGATCGGCCGGGCGGCGCGTCATATTCATGGCACCGCGCTGCTGTACGCCGATGTAGAAACGGGCTCGATGCGGCGGGCGATCGACGAAACAAACCGGCGCCGCGCCAAGCAGGTGGCCTATAACGACGAGCACGGCATCCGGCCCGCGACCATCGTCAAGAAGGTTGCCGACATCATGGAAGCCGCTTACCCGGTACCGGGGCGTGGTACCCGCCGGATCGGCGAGCCGTCGTCCGGCTACGAGGCGATGAGCCCGGAGGAAATGCTGCGCAAGGCGCAGCAAATGGAGAAGAAGATGCTGCGGCACGCGCGCGACCTCGAGTTCGAAGAAGCGGCAGGGCTGAGGGACGAGATCAGGCGCCTGCGCGAGCACGCCATGGGCCTGGCTGACCGGAAGGCGGGCTGAGGCCGGAATCAGGCATCTCGGTCTTGCGCCTGTCGGGGTGAGTGAGTATCTTTGTGCGCCCTTTATCCGCAGTCGAATTTGCCGGGGCGATTAGCTCAGGGGTAGAGCGCCACGTTGACATCGTGGAGGTCGGTGGTTCGAAACCACCATCGCCCACCAGACCCGGCCCGCCGGATGGTCCGACCCAGTGGGTCCCGCCCCGGGGCCGGGTTTCGGTCCGACGGTCGGGCGAGGGCCCCCGGACTGCCGAAAACCCCGAATTTGAGCTAAATCAGCGATTTCCGGGCTTGTTTCGCGGATTCGGCGGCTATAGAATTCGCGTCCCGCGGTTCGTTCAGTGCCGGGCGATCGGCACGAACACCGCGGTTATTGTTTAGGCTGGAGGATTCGGATATCGCAACCCAAAAGCGCGCTCGGCGCAATCAGGAGATCGACGCCCGCCAGGTACGGGTCATCGATGCTTCGGGAGAACAGGCTGGCGTCATGTCCATCAGGGATGCGCTGGACCTGGCCAGGGACCAGGAGCTCGATCTCGTCGAAGTTTCTCCAAACGCGGATCCGCCGGTTTGCCGGATCATGGACTTCGGTAAATTCGTGTTCGAGCAGAACAAGAAAGCCCAGTCCGCCCGGCGCAAACAAAAACAGGTACACGTCAAGGAAATAAAGTTCCGTCCGGGTACCGAGGAAGGTGATTACCTGGTCAAGTTGCGCAAGCTCCGGGAGTTCCTGGAGGATGGCGACAAGGCCAAGATAACGTTGAGATTCAGAGGCCGTGAGATGGCGCACCAGGAACTGGGTGCGAAGCTCCTGGCCAGGGTCCGGAGTGACCTCGAAGATATCGGCGCCGTTGAGCAGATGCCGCAGATGGAAGGGCGGCAGATGGTCATGATCATGGGGCCGAAGAAAAAGTGAGTAAAGGCTCAATCCCTCGCTGAGGGAGGACAGTCAATACCCGCCTGCAGCGGCGAGCTGGTTCTCGCATGCGACCAGGCTAGAAAATACGGAGACGACAATGTCGAAGATGAAGACCAACCGGGGCGCTGCCAAGCGCTTCCGCCGGACGGGTAAGGGCGGCTATAAGAGAGCCCAGTCCCATCTCAATCACATTCTCACGAAGAAAAACTCGAAGCGTAAGCGTCACCTGCGTTCCACGGAGCAGGTCGCCGACGTCGACGTGAAGAGCGTGCGCCGCATGCTCCCGTACAGCTGAGGAGGATTGAGACATGGCGAGAGTAAAACGCGGCGTCACTGCGAAAGCGCGTCACAAAAAGGTCCTGTCCAAGGCCAAGGGTTACTACGGTGCGCGCAGCAAGACGTTCAAGACGGCCAAGCAGGCCGTCATCAAGGCGGGCCAGTATGCATACCGCGATCGCCGGCAGCGCAAGCGCCAGTTCCGGGCACTGTGGATTGCCCGCATTAATGCTGCAGCGCGCCTGCACGGCCTGTCATACAGCAGGCTGATTAACGGCATGCACAAAGCGGAGATCGACATCGATCGCAAAGTGCTGGCCGATATCGCGGTGCACGATCCGGACGCCTTCGGTGCCATTGCCGCCCAGGCGAAGGCAGCGCTGACCGAAAGCTGATGGCACCGCCATCCCGGGTGACGCGCAAGCGTCTCCGGGACGGCAGTCCGCTTACTCAGTACGATGCAGTCCCTGGCCGAGTTGATCGACAAGGCGGTGGCGGAAATCGCCGCTGCTTCGGACCTGTCCGCGCTCGACGCGGTCCGGGTTAGTTACCTGGGCAAGAAGGGTTCGCTCACTGCGCGCATGAAGGAACTCGGCCAGTTGCCGGCCGAGCAGCGGCCCGCGGCCGGCCAGGAGATCAACCGGGCCAAGACCGTGGTCAGCGAACAGATCGAGAATCGCCGAAGGGAACTCGATGAGGCCGCCCTAGCGGCCCGACTCGCGGCCGATGCCGTGGACGTAACGTTGCCCGGCCGGGGTCTCGCGATTGGTGGGCGGCATCCTGTATCCCGCGCCATGGCGCGGATCGAACGAATCTTCTGCGATGCTGGCTTCGGGGTTCGCTCTGGCCCGGAAATCGAAGACGACTTCCATAATTTCACGGCGCTGAATATCCCGGAAAATCACCCGGCTCGCGCGATGCACGATACGTTCTACTTCCCCGGTGGAATGCTTCTGCGGACGCATACCTCGCCGGTGCAGATCCGGTCGATGGTCCAGGAGGGCGTGCCGATTCGGGTCATTGCGCCGGGCCGTGTCTATCGCTGCGATTCGGATCAGACACACACGCCGATGTTTCACCAGGTCGAGGGACTGGTAGTGGATCGCGGCATCAGCTTCGCCAACCTGAAGGCGGTCCTGCATCAGTTTGTCGAAAGCTTTTTCGAGCGCGATGCCGAGCTGCGTTTCCGACCGTCGTATTTTCCATTCACGGAACCGTCCGCCGAAGTCGACGTCCTTTGGTCGGAAGGGAAGTGGCTGGAGATCCTCGGTTGCGGGATGGTGCACCCGAACGTGCTCCGTAATGCCGGCGTCGATCCGGATGAGTTCACCGGTTATGCCTTCGGCATGGGTGTCGAGCGACTGGCCATGTTGCGCTACGGTGTCACCGATCTCCGTACGTTCTTCGAAAACGACCTGCGCTTCCTGCGCCAGTTCAGCTGACAGGAGCCATAGCCGTGAAATTTGCCGAATCCTGGCTGCGCGAATGGATCGATCCGCCGATCACGACGGAGGAACTGGCGCACAGGCTGACGATGGCAGGGCATGAGGTCGACGGTGTCGAGCTGGAAGGCCGCGGCCTCGATGGCATCGTCGTCGCCGAGGTGATCGAAGTTCGGCGGCACCCGGATGCCGATCGACTCAGTGTCTGCCGGGTTTCGCCGGGCAATGGCGATGTGCTGGAAGTCGTATGCGGCGCTCCCAACGTGCATGCCGGGATGAAAACGCCCCTGGCCGTTCCGGGCATTACGCTGCCCAACGGGTTGAAACTGCGCCGCAGCAAGATCCGCGGCATCGTGTCGAACGGCATGCTGTGTTCCGCGGCCGAGCTGGGCCTGGGCGACGAGGCCGACGGCATCATGGAGCTGCCGGAGGCCGCCACGGCAGGCATGCCGCTGACGGAGTGCCTGCGGCTTCCGGACGCGGTTATCGACATCGACCTGACGCCGAACCGCGGCGATTGTTTCAGTATTCTCGGGCTGGCCCGGGATGTGGCCGCGGTTACGGACCGGCAGCTGCACGGCCCGGCGATGGCTGCCATCGAGCCGTCGATCGGCGACGTGCAGCCCGTCGAGCTGATCGAGCCGGCCTCATGCCCGCGCTTTGCGGGTCGTGTCGTCAGGGGAATCGATCCGGCCGCGCGCTCGCCGGTCTGGATGACCGAAAGGCTGCGCCGCAGCGGTATCCGCTCAATACATCCGGTGGTCGATATCACGAACTACGTGATGCTGGAACTCGGACAGCCCCTGCACGCATACGACCTCGGCAAGATCCGGGGCGCGATCAGGCCGCGGCTTGCCCGCAAGGGAGAATCCGTCGTACTCCTGGACGGGCGCAAGGTCGATCTCAACGACGATACAGTCGTTATCACCGACGACAGCGGCCCGGTAGGCATCGCCGGCATGATGGGCGGGCTGTCGACCGCCGTGAGCGACGAGACGACCGACGTCTTCTTCGAGGCTGCATGGTGGCCGCCGGCAGTGATGGCAGGCAGGGCGCGGTCTTACGGCATGCACACTGACGCTTCGATGCGGTTCGAGCGTGGCGTCGATCCGGCCGGGCAGGCCCGGGCCGTGGAGCGCGCGACGGAGCTCCTGATTGCTGTTTCGGGAGGGGCGGCTGGCCCACTGGACGATCAGTGGCACGACGACTACATGCCTGAGCGCAGGTCCGTGACCTTGACGCGCAGGCGGCTGCAGAAGGTGCTCGGGACGGACATCCCGGCAACGACGGTAACCGCTATCCTGGCAGCGCTCGGATTCGAGGAGGAGGAGCGCAGTAACGACTGGAGTGTCATCCCGCCGAGCTATCGATTTGACATAGCGATGGAAGACGACCTCGTCGAAGAGGTAGCGAGGATCTACGGCTACGAACGCATTCCGGAGACGACGGCAATCGCCCAGTTGCCGCTTACGCCGATCAGCGAGAAGCAGGTCGATCTCGAGCGAGTCGCGAATGCACTGGTAACGCGCGACTACCAGGAGGTCGTCACGTACAGTTTCGTTGACGCAGAACTCGACGAAGCTGTCACCGGGGCACGTTCGGAAATCGTACTTGCGAATCCGATTTCATCCGAGATGGCCGTCATGCGAGGGTCTCTCTGGACAGGAATGCTTGCGATTGCAGCAGCGAACGTTGCTCGCCAGCAGGACCGCGTCCGCCTGTTCGAAATCGGCAAGTCCTATCACGGTACGCTCGAGGAGCCGATCGAAATCGTCCGTGTGGCGGGCGTTGCCCTCGGGGCGGCACTGCCTGAGCAGTGGTCATTGAAGTCTCAAATCGTTGATTTTTTTGATGTAAAGGCGGATATCCAGGCGCTCGTCGGCATGACCGGCGCAAGCGCCGAATTTGCCTATGTCGCGGCACGCAACGCCGCATTGCAGCCGGGCCAGGCCGCGCACATACTGCGTGACGGAGAACTCGTCGGCGTCATTGGCAAACTGCATCCCGGGATCGCGAAGCGATTCGATCTGAAGCGTGAGGTCGTCGTATTCGAACTGGACGCACAGAAGACTTTCCGGGCACGCGTTCCGGTCGCAGAGCCTGTGTCGCGCTTTCCGTCGATCCGTCGCGACATCGCGATCGTCGTCGACAACGAGGTCAGCGCAACGGATCTCGTGCGCGCCATCGAGTCCACCGCGCCGGACCTGATTCGAAAGGTTACGATATTCGATGTATACCGGGGCCCCGGCATAGAAGCCGGGCGAAAAAGCGTAGCCTTAGGCTTGATTTTACAGGAAACATCCCGCACCCTTACCGACGACGATGCGGATACCGCCACGGCTGCGGCCGTGCAAAAACTACACCAAGAATTCGCCGCAACACTCAGAGATTAAGCAGATGGCACTGACTAAAGCTGACATGGCGGAATCCCTGTTCAACGAGCTCGGCCTCAACAAGCGGGAGGCCCGTGAACTGGTCGACCTGTATTTCGAAGAGATGCGAAACGCCCTAGGAATGGGAGAGCAGATCAAGCTCTCCGGTTTCGGCAACTTCGATCTTCGGGACAAGAATCAACGCCCGGGGCGGAACCCCAAGACGGGAGAGGAAATACCGATCACGGCACGTCGTGTCGTGACGTTCCGACCGGGACAAAAACTAAAAGCCCGAGTAGAGGCCTATGCTGGAACCGGGGAATAACGACGAACTACCTCCAATCCCAGGAAAACGCTATTTCACTATCGGAGAGGTGAGTGATCTGTGTGCGGTGAAGCCGCACGTATTGCGTTACTGGGAACAGGAGTTCCCGCAGTTGAAGCCGGTCAAACGGCGTGGCAACCGGCGTTATTATCAACGCCAGGACGTCCTGATCATCCGACAGATTCGGAGCCTTCTCTATGACGAGGGTTTTACCATCGGTGGCGCGAGGCAGCGCCTGATGGGGGAGGAGGCCAAGACGGACGTCAGCCAGAGCCAGCAGATCGTTCGCCAGCTGCGGGTCGAACTGGAGCAGATCCTCAGGATCCTGAGGCGCTAATTCATTCTTTTCCTGAACGAGGGGGGCAAGTATCATTGCCCCCCTTGTTTCGTCTGGGATATCGGTCGGGGCGTAGCGCAGCCTGGTAGCGCACCACAATGGGGTTGTGGGGGTCGGGAGTTCGAATCTCCCCGCCCCGACCATTTTAAAACCGCATACCTATGCGGTTTTTTCGTTTTTGCATCTGGCCTGAGAAATCAGGCGTTTCGGTTTTGCGACAATTTGCGACAAAGCTCGTCAATTTGCGCGCAGCGGACCGCGGCATTGAGTTCGCGTTGCGCCAAAATACCCCTCGCATTGATCCGTCTCGTCCGAAAGCTGCCATTCAAGCGGTGGAACACTCAACGGCCGCTATTGACCCGAAACGGACGTCAAAACTACATCAGGAAATCGTCAGCCCAAGCTCAGGCATCGGCTGTCACCTGGCCTAGAATAGTCCCTCTCGACTTGCCGAACTTCTCGGAACCTGGAAAGGAAGGCCACGATGGGCACCAACGCCTCAGTTAACAAATCGCTTCTTTGTATTGTTCTGCTTGCGCTTACCGCCGGCTGGCATACAACTCGGGCATCGACTACGGCAAGTCCGCAAACAGCGGGTAGCCCAATCGCCGTCGGGGACGAAATTGTAGTTACGCGAAACGAAGCGACCAGGAAAGGCAGTACCACGCCTGATCTCGGCAATACGCAGGTCTCGCCGGCCAGAGCGGGAGGGGCCCTTGAGTCGCTCGAGGCAAGAATGGTGGTCACGGGAAATGTCTGGTGGAAGTACCGTTTCGGCGACTATGTTGTAAAGGCGGTCGGCCGGGAGCACAGTGAATTTGATCGGAAAACCGACGTAACTACGCTCAGGCGCGATTTTGAGGTTTCCGCACCGACCGGCGCCACGGCAAAGATCAAGAGGGAGCGCAAGAACTTCTGGGGTATCGAATATCCCGACGTGACATTCGGCGATATCTTGCTGGATGGTGTTCTGGAAAGCGCGTGGGGATGGAGCCTGATCGATGATGATCCCGACCCGATTCTTCTTAAGTACGTCGTGTCTTCAACAATCACGCTGGCGGACGCGCCTGGCGAGACCTGGCAACTGGAGCTGGAAGAGTTGCCCAAGCCCAAAGGGGCTTGGCTTGGCAGTCAATTCGAATGGGGATATGGAACCCTGACAAACGGAGAGCGCATGCTGGAACTCGTACTACACGGTGATGCGCCTTCCAGTGAAGAGGAATGCCTGCAGGTGAGTCGGACCTGGGACTTGCACCAATCGGAGCAGTGCAATGTCTGGATTGCCGAGATCAAGGAAGACGGGGAATTGCTGGCTTGGCACGGTAATTATGGTTGTAATCAACACAAATTCGGCGCTGATTACTGCTTCCGCGTTGGTCTCGACGAAAGCACCAAGTTGTTGTTGTTGGCGATGTTCGCATCAATGATTGAGTAGAGTGCCAGCTCGGCGCGCTCCGGTAGACCGCCGGAGGACACCGACCAGAAACGCAGCACCGGCAATGGAGTTCCGGTAAGAGCCGGTGTCCGCTTCTGGCCGCGAAGCGACTAATTCACAGGAAGTGCTGCAGACGTTGCGACGACGGCTCCGGCAATTTGCGGACGTTGGGAGTAGGGCGATGAGCAACGGTCTTGCGCGGAGCATTTCGCGAATCGATGTTCAGGCCG
>JAOUIH010000071.1 GCA_029884165.1 Gammaproteobacteria bacterium
CAATCGTAGGAGTCCGCCCCGCGGGCGTTCAATACGCCATTGCGTAGCAGTCGCGGCGCGGATCCGCCGCGGCAATGCGGTTGCCGGTAGCCGGATCCAGCAGCACGGCGGTCGCGCAGCCCGATACCGACAACGGCGGGCGCACGCGGACATCGTGGCCACGGTGCGCGAGCTCCTCGATCACTGCGGCACCGTAGTCCGCTTCGATATTGACACGGTTGAAGCCGGCTTCGTGCGGCCAGAACGACGCGTAGAAATGCAGCGTCTGCATGCGCGGCCACTCGATCGCGCTGTGCAGGTTCGGGTACCAGCGGTCGCGAAACTCGACGATGTTCAGAAGCGTCTGCAGGATCGTCTGCTCCTGGTTATCGCCACCCGGCGTGCCCAGCGCGAGTATCGGCTTGCCGTCCAGGGCGATGATGCTGGGCGTCAGCGTGTAGCGCGGACGCGACCTCGGGCGCAACTGGGCAGCGCGCGACTTGTCGAGCCAGAACTGCTCGCCGCGCACGCTCATGCTGATGCCGGTATTGCCTAGTATGACCGCGCCGCCGATCCAGCCTCCGCTCGGCGTCGAGTCGAACACGTTGCCCTCGGCATCGATGATCGCAACGTGCGAAGTGTCCTTCACGGATCCGGCATGGTCCGGCTCCGCCGCGCCGAGCCCGGCCGCCGACACCGGCGTCCCGGCGCCGGCGCGCCAGTATGGCCAGGCACTGACGTCGGGATCGAAGGGCAGAGGGTCGCCGGCCACGTAGTCCGCGGAGGCCCGCGCCATGTCGATCAGGGCGGCGCGCCCCGCGGCGTAGTCCTTCGACAGCAGTCCGGTCGCCGGTACGTCGACGAAGTCCTGGTCCGCGTAATAGGTGTCGCGGTCGGCGTAGGCGAGTTTCAGCGCCTCGATCAATACGTGCGTGTAATCCGCGCTGT
Organism: Gammaproteobacteria bacterium; assembly: GCA_029884165.1. Classification (GTDB taxonomy): domain Bacteria; phylum Pseudomonadota; class Gammaproteobacteria; order Steroidobacterales; family Woeseiaceae; genus JAOUIH01. The sequence continues at coordinate 928 of JAOUIH010000071.1, forward strand.
TGTGACCCAGCGCGCGCAGATCGAAGTTCTCGAGAATATTGAGCGCCTGCAGCAGCGTCGGCCCCTGGCTGTTGAACGGTTGCTTGTAGACCGTGTAGCCGCGATAGGTCGTCGAGACGGCTGGCTCGATGCGCGAATAGAACTCCGCGAAGTCGGCGAGCTCGAAGCGCGCCCCGTTCTCGTTGAGGAAGGCGACCATCTCGGCTGCGATGTCACCCTCGTAGAAGCGCTCGCGCGCGGCCGCGACAGCGGCCTCGCGGCCCGCGGCACTGGCGGCCGCCTCGGCCACGACCATGCGCTTCAGGGTGGCGGCAAGTTGCGGCATCCGTATGGTCTCGCCCGGTCGGTAGAACGAACCGTCCGGCTTGAGCCAGAAGCGCCGGTTCGTCGCCCACTGGTTGATGAAGTCGATCTCCTGCTCGATCGCGCGCGCCGTGCGGTCCCGCAGCGGGAAACCGAGTTCGGCGTACTCGATGGCCCGTGCCGCAACCTCGGCGAAACTCATCGTTCCCCAGCGCTCGAGCACGGTGAGGGCGGCGTGCAGCGCACCGGGTACGACCGCCGGGTCCAGGCCCTGCCCCTGCAAGTTCCTTCCCTCGCGCAGGTACTCGTCAATGCTCGCCGAGGCCGGCGCCCAGCCCTGCCCGGTGACGGATACGACCTCGCCGTCGTCGACGTCGTAGACGAGAACGAGCGCCTCGCCGCCCAGCGCGTACAGGTCCTGTTCGACGACACCGCCGACCAGCAGCGCCGCAACGCCGGCGTCGAACGCGTTGCCGCCCTTTTGCAGGATCTCCATCGCCGCCGCGGTCGTCAGCGGATGCCCGGCCGACACGCCGGCGTTGCGGCCCATGACGGGCGGCCGCAGCGGGTGCTCGGCGGTGAGCGTCGGCGCTTGCCCCGGAGGCTCGATCGCGGGCGGCGCCGCGCAGGCCTGCAGCATGGTCAGGGCGATCAGCGTCGCCGTGGCTCTGTTGGTCATGGCATTTCCTCCCGGCCCCGGCCGGCCCTGGTTGTTGTCAGCGAAACAGGTCGCGGTAGCGGTCCCTGAGCAGGTTCTTCTGCACCTTGGCCATCGTGTTGCGCGGCAATTCGTCGACGACCAGGACGCGCTTCGGCAGCTTGAACGCCGCAAGGCTGTTCTTCAAGCCGGCGATGATCGATGCCTCGTCCGGTCGCGCGCCGGGTGCCGGCACGACGACCGCGACGACCGCCTCGCCGAAGTCGGGATGCGGCGCGCCGATCACGGCCGACTCGCGCACGCCCGGCAGGCGGTCGATGACGAGCTCGACTTCCTTCGGGTACACGTTGAGCCCGCCGGTGATTACCATGTCCTTGCTGCGCCCGACGATAGCCACGTATCCGTCCGCGTCTATCGAGGCCTTGTCACCGGTGTTGAAGTAGCCATCGGCGGTGAAGTCTTCGGCGGTCTTCTCCGGCATGCGCCAGTAGCCGCGGAACACGTTCGGGCCGCGCACCTGCAGGTTGCCGATTTCACCTTGCGGCAGCAGTTCCCCGGCGTCGTCGACGACACGCAGTTCGACGCCCGGCAGCGGGGGGCCGACAGTGCCCGGCTTGCGCTCGCCTTCGAGCGGATTCGACGCATTCATGTTCGTCTCGGTCATGCCGTAACGCTCGAGGATGCGGTGGCCGCTGCGGGCCTCGAACTCGGCGAAGGTCTCCGGCAGCAGCGGCGCCGAGCCCGAAACGAACAGCCGCATGTTGGCGCAACTGCCCGAATCGAATCCCGGCTCGACGAGGAGCCGCGTATAAAACGTCGGCACGCCCATCAGGACGGTGCACTCCGGCAGGTATCTGAGGACGTCCGCCGCGGCGAACCGAGGCAGCCAGCGCATGCTTGCGCCTGACAGCAGCGCGCAGCCGATTGCGACGAACAGCCCGTGCACGTGAAAGATCGGCAGTGCGTGCAGCAGCCGATCCCGGTCCGTAAAGCCCCAGGCCTGCACCAGCGTGCGGGTGTTGCTGAGCAGGTTGGCATGGCTCAGCATCACGCCCTTCGGTACCCCGGTCGTGCCGGAGGAGTAGAGCAACGCGGCGAGGTCGTCGGCGGCCACTGCCGTGACGCCGGCATCCGGGTCGCGGCCGCGTGCGCCGTCGCTGAGCGATCCTCGGCCCGCCGCGTCGAGGGTCAGGACATGCGCCACGCCGGCAGCGGCGGCGAGCTCTCGCATCGACGCTTCGGCCGCCGGGTCGCAGACCACCAGCGCCGGCTCGGCATTGCCCAGGAAGTAACGCAGTTCGTCGGCCGTGTAGCCGGTATTCAGAGGGTGGTAGACGAGACCGGCGCGCAGGCAGGCGAGGTACAGGAGCAGCGACTCGGGCGTTTTTTCGACCTGCACGGAAACGCGCTGACCGGGCGCGATGCCGAGACTCCTGAGATACGACGCGACCCGCGCCGAGCCGGCGTCGAGATCGCCGAAACTGAGGGACGTTTCGTCCGGCGTTCGCAGTGCCTCGCGCTCCGCCCGGGAACGAAACACAGCCTGGAAGTGCGCGTAGAGATTAGGGTTGTCGGACGCCATCGTATTTCCCCGCCGGGTCCGCGCATGATAAAACGATTCGGGCGGGCAATAACAAGAAGCGGGGGGGAGACATGGTCATCTACGGCGTCGCGCTGCTTTCCTTTTGCATGCTCGTCGGCGTCTTCCTCGGCGACCTGCTGGGTGAGCTGATCGGCGTGCAGGCGAACGTCGGCGGCGTCGGTATCGCGATGCTGCTGCTTATCCTGCTGTCCAACCTTACGTCACAGCGCTTTAGCCTGGCGCCGATGACCGAGTCCGGCATACATTTCTGGAGCGCAATGTACATACCGATAGTCGTTGCGATGGCGGCACGGCAGAACGTCGTCGCCGCGGTGTCGAGCGGCTGGATGGCGATCATTGCAGGGGTCGCCGCGGTCGCGGCGAGCTTCCTCCTGATACCCGTGCTGTCGAAGGCGGGCCGGGGCAGGCCCGAATGAGCGGCGACGTGCTGGCCCGCGTGCTGACCGAGAACTCGCTGATCGCGGCGTTCGTCGTCGTCGGCGCGCTGGTCATGGTGTCGTACTGGCTGTCCGCCCGGCTGACCCGCGGTCACATCCACGGCTCGGCCGTCGCGATAGCGCTCGGTCTCCTGCTCGCCTACGCCGGTGGCGTCGCGACCGGCGGCAGCAAGGGCCTGGCCGACATCGGCGTATTCGCCGGCATCGGTATCATGGGTGGCGCGATGTTCCGCGACTTCGCCATCGTTGCGACGGCCTTCGGGGCCGAACTCGAGGCGCTGAAGAAAGCGGGCCTGGTCGGCGCGCTGTCGGTCGTAATCGGCGTCGTCCTGTCGTTCGTCGTCGGCGCGCTGGTCGCGCTCGCGTTCGGTTACACGGACGCCGTCTCGGTCAGCACGATCGGGGCCGGCGCCGCGACCTACATCGTCGGTCCGGTTACGGGTACCGCTCTCGGCGCGAGTTCCGAGGTCGTCGCGCTCAGCATCGCGGCCGGGCTCACCAAGTCCGTGCTCGTGATGATCGGCACGCCGCTCGTTGCCGGCCGGATCGGTCTCGACAATCCACACTCGGCGATGATTTACGGCGGCCTGATGGGGACGACGAGCGGCGTCGCCGGCGGGCTCGCGGCGACGGATCCGAAACTCGTACCCTATGGCGCGATGACGGCGACTTTCTATACCGGGGTCGGCTGCCTGCTGGCGCCGTCGGTCCTTTACCTCGTCGTGCGAGCCGTACTGTGATTGGAGGAGACGATCGTGACAACACGCCGCGCGCTGCTCGCGCGCCGAAGGTTTCTGCAGGCAGGTGCCGCCGCAGCGGCGACGCTGGCAACAGGGCAACACGCGATGGCCAGGGGCGCTAGGGAGCTACCGTCCGACCTGACCGAGCTCGGCGCGTCCGCGCTGTCCGCTGCGATACGCGCGGGCGACACGAGCTGCGTCGAGGTGATGCAGGCCTGCCTCGAGCGCATCGATCGTTACAACGGCGTCTACAACGCGATCGTCAGCCGGCGCGACTCCGCTGAGTTGCTCGCCGAGGCGGCGAGCGCGGATGCCGAACTCGCGCGCGGCATAGACCGCGGCTGGCTGCATGGCCTGCCGCACGCGGTCAAGGATCTCGCGAACGCAGTGGGGCTGCCCACCAGCTCGGGGTCGCCGCTCTACGCCGGAACGATGCCCGCGGAGGACGACCTCGCCGTCGGGCGCATCCGGGCGGCCGGCGCTATCTTCATCGGCAAGACCAACACGCCGGAGTTCGGCTACGGCTCGCAGACCTACAACCCGGTTTTCGGCGCGACGGGCAACGCCTGGGACCCGGCGCTGACGTCGGGCGGCTCGAGCGGCGGCGCGGCGGTCGGCCTCGCGACGCACATGCTGCCCGTGGCGGACGGCAGCGACATGATGGGTTCGCTGCGGAACCCGGCCGGCTGGAACAACGTCATCGGCTTCCGTCCCAGCCAGGGACGAGTGCCGTCGGCCTGGGAAGGCGACGTCTGGTACCAGCAGCTCTCGACCGACGGGCCGATGGGCCGCAGCGTCGAAGACGTGATACGCCTGCTCGGCACGATGGCCGGCCCGGACCCGCGCGCGCCGCTGGCGCTGCCGGATGCGCTGCCCGGTTACGACGGGTACCGGCCGCGCGGACTACGCGGTCTGCGCGTGGGCTGGATGGCCGATTACGAGGGCTACCTCGCGACAGAGCCCGGCGTGCTGGCACTCTGCGAGCAGGCGTTGGCACGCCTCGCAGCGGAGGGTGTGGCGGTCGCGAACTGCAGGCCCGCGTACGACCTGGCGCGCCTGTGGGAAACCTGGCTCGCGCTCAGGCACTGGTCGGCGCTGTGGGCGCGCGAACACTACGAGAATCCGGCCGAGCGCAGGCTGCTGAAGCCCGAACTCGTCTGGGAAATCGAGGGCGGGCTCCGGGTCACGGGCCAGCAGCTACGGGATGCCGGCACGGCCCGCGGCGACTGGTACCAGGCCCTGCTCGCGCTGTTCGGGGAATATGACCTGCTGGCGCTCCCGTCTGCGCAGGTGTTTCCGTTCCCGGTCGAGATTCACTGGCCGCAGGAGATCGACGGGCGCCGCATGGATACCTACCACCGCTGGATGGAGGTCGTCATCGGCGGCACGCTGGCGGGCCTGCCGATCGTCTGCCTCCCCGCCGGTTTCGACCCGCGCGGCCGGCCGATGGGCATCCAGTTCATCGGGCGCATGGGGCAGGACCGCGAGCTGCTCGAGTTCGCCCTGGCCTGGGAAGCCGTGACGGACTATCTCACGCAGCGCCCTGCATTGAGGGACTCGACCTGAGATCCGGCCGAGTGCGCGCGCGCTGCTGGCGGCGTGTCGGCCCGCCGCTGCCGGGCCATCAATATGCCGCGGTGCCGCCATCCTCCGCGCGCGTATCCGACGCGCCGTGCAGCACGCCGGTCTCCGGGTCCCGGTAGACGCCCATCGCCGAACCGATTGCGCCGACTTCGCGGATCTCGTGGCCGAACGCCTCGTACAGCCCGCGCGTATCCGGCGAGATGCCGTTCCTTTCCACGAGCGTCCGGTCGGGCAGCCACTGGTGGTGTATCCGCGGCGCCTCGATCGCTTCGGCGATGGTCATGCCGTGATCGACGACGTTGAGTATCGTCTGCATCGTCGTGTTGATGATCGTCTTGCCGCCCGGCGTGCCGGTGGCGAACAGCGGGACGCCGTCCTTCGCGATCACGGTCGGCGTCATGCTGGACAGCATGCGCTGCTGCGGCCGCACGATGTTGGCCTCGGTGCCGATGCGCCCGCGTTCGTCGGTGACGCCCGGCTGCGCATTGAAGTCGCCCATCTCGTTGTTCAGCAGGAAGCCCGCTCCGTCGACGACGATGCGCGAACCGTAGCCGTATTCGAGCGTGTAAGTCAGCGACACCATGTTGCCGTCGCCGTCCGCGACGGAGAAGTGCGTCGTCTGGTCGCTCTCGTACGCCTCGGCGAACAGCGCCGGGTCGCTGAGCGATTTCTCGGTAAGGCTGATGCTGCCGCGGAGGTTCGCCGCGTGCTCCTTCGACGTCAGCCGGTCGATCGGCATGTTCTCGTTGAAGTCCGGGTCGCCCAGGTAATTCGCGCGGTCCGCGTAGGCGCGCCGCATGGATTCCGTCAGCAGGTGCAGGTACAGCGCCGAATTGTGGCCGATCGTCTTCAGGTCGTAACCCTCGAGAATGTTCAGCATCTCGACGAGCACCACGCCGCCGGAGGAGGGCGGCGGCATGCTGACGATCTCGTAGCCACGATAGTCGCCGCGTATCGGCTCGCGCTCGACGGCCTGGTAGGCCGCGAGATCCTCGAGCGTGATGATGCCGCCGTTCGCCGCCATGAAGTCGGCGATCAGCTTCGCGGTCTTGCCCTTGTAGAACCCGTCGTGGCCGTCTTTCTGGATGCGCCTGAGTGTGTCGGCCAGATCGCGCTGCACCCACAGGTCGCCTGGCTCGTACAGGCTGTCGTCGGGGCGGGAGAAAGCCTTCTTCGTGCCCGGGTATTTCTCGAACTGCGGCATCAGCTGGCTGAAATCGTCGTAGAGCGCCCAGCTGACCGGGATGCCGTCGCGTGCGAGCCGGACGGCCGGCGCGACCAGGTCCTTCCAGGGTTTCGAGCCATAGCGCTCGTGAGCCAGAGCGAGGCCCGCGACCGTGCCCGGCACGCCGACCGCGAGCAGCCCGTCGTGGTTCGAGTTGTCGCGAATGTTGCCCTCGTCGTCGAGGTACATGTCGGCGGTCGCCGCGAGCGGCGCCTTCTCGCGGAAGTCGAACGCCGCGGTTTCCCCGTCGGCGCCGTGGTAGATCATGAAGCCGCCGCCGCCGATATTACCGGCCGACGGCCAGGTGACGGCCATCGCGAAGGCCGTGGCGATCGCCGCGTCGACGACGTTGCCGCCATCCTTCATGACCTGCACGCCGACCTCCGACGCTATCGCGGATGAACTCGCGACGATCCCGTTCTTGCCGCGTACGGCGATGCGGCCGTCGGCGAGTGACGATATCGACGCGAAGAGGAATATCGCGCCGAGCGTCGCGACGAACAGGTGCTGCAAACGGGCATTCAGCTTCAAGATGGTCTCCCCCGGATCCGGGTGCCGCGCGGCCGCAGCACGAGCGGGCATTCTAAATTAGGGGCGCCGTGGAGCCAGCCGGGTTTACTCATAGTGAAACGCGAGACCGCGACCCCGGTACGACGTGTTGCAGCCCGCCACTTAACTCGCGGCGCGCCGATGCCCATAATTGGCGCTTTCATCGGGATCGGGACGGCGTGCGACATTGCACGATACGCGGCAGGCAGGTCGGAGGAGACAGGGTCCGTGCCTGAAGGGCCGGAAATTCGGCGCGCGGCCGACGCCGTCGCGCGGGTCCTCGCGGGAAACGAGATCGTCGAGGTGGGCTTCGGGCTGCGCCGGCTCCGGCGTTACCGGCGGGCCCTCGAGGGCGCCGTCGTGACGGCCGTGGACACGCGCGGCAAGGCGATGCTGACCCGCTTCGACAACGGGCTCACGCTCTACAGTCACAACCAGCTCTACGGCCGCTGGTACACCGGCGAGCGCGGCTATACGCCGGAGACCGGGCGGAGCCTGCGGGTGGCCCTGCACACGGCGACGCACAGCGCGCTCCTTTACAGTGCGTCCGATATCGAGGTGCTGAACGATGCCGGGGTCGCGAGGCATCCGTTCCTGTCGGGGCTCGGGCCGGACGTCCTCGACGGCGACCTGGCTGCCGGGACGGTAGCGGAGAGGCTCCGCATGCCCGGTTTCCGCGGGCGAGCGCTGGCGTCGCTGTACCTGGACCAGGGTTTTCTCGCCGGCATCGGCAATTACCTGCGGTCCGAGATCCTGTTCGTCGCCGGCCTCGAACCCTCGCTCCGTCCCGGAGAGCTGTCGCCTGTCGATCTCGCCCGGCTGGCGCGGGCGACGCTCTCGGTCAGCCGCCGTTCGTATCGCACGGCGGGCGTGACGGTGACGCGGGACCTCGAGCAGAGGCTCTGCGCCGCGGGCGAGGCGTTCGAGGACTACCGGTTCTGGGTGTTCGGCCGCGACGGCCTGCCGTGCCGGCGCTGCGGCACGACCGTCGTCCGGTACCGCGCGTCGAGCCGCGGCCTCTACGTGTGCCCGTCCTGCCAGGCCCGATGATGCGCTGTGCTATAAGGACCCGTCGCGACGACCGGAAAGGCCGGTGACCGAACCCGGATTCACATCGCTGTTGCCCGTGCTGCTGACGCTCGTCGTCGCCCTGTCGGCGCGGAACGTGCTGGTCGGCCTGTTTACCGGCGTGTTCGTCGGCGTTGCCATGCTCGGCAATACCACGCTGCCCGGTTTCCTGCCGTCGCTGGTCAAGGAGCACCTCGTGCCCGAGGTAGCCGACAGCTACAACGCGAGCGTGCTCGTGCTCCTCGCGTTCATCGGCGGCTTCGTCAAGCTGGTCGAATCCTCCGGCGGCGGCGCGGCGTTTGCGCGCGCCGCGACGCGCTGGGTCGCGAGCCGGGCGCGCGCGCAACTCGGCGCCTGGTTCGGCGGCATCATGATCTTCTTCTCGGACCTCGGCACGCCGCTCATCGTCGGCCCGGTCTTCCAGCCGCTCACCGACCGCCTGCGGGTGTCGCGGCAAAAGCTCGCCTTCATCCTGGATTCGACCTCGTCGCCGGTGGCCATCCTGATACCGTTCATCGGCTGGGGCGTGTTCATCATGAGCGTCATCGCAGACGCGTTCGCGGCCAACGGTGTTGCCGCCAACGAATACTCGGCGTTTGTCGCGGCGATCCCGTTCCAGCTCTACGCGTGGCTCGCGATCGCGATCGTGCCGCTCGTGACGTTACTGGACTTTGACTACGGGCCGATGCGGGATGCCGAGCGAGCCGTCGAGCCTGCCGAACGCGTCGCCGATCCGGCGCCTGCGCCGGAAGACGGGGCGGGGCGGGCAATACTCGTCTGGCTGCCGCTCGCCGTGCTCGGCGTCAGCCTGTTCGCGATGCTCGGGCGCCTCGGCTTCCCGTTCGAGCAGGTTGCCGGTGCCGACTTTCGCGCCGGCCTTGCGGCCGCCTACTTTCTCGCGGCCGTCACCCTCGTTGCGCTGCTGGTGCTCCTCGGCGTCCGCACGCTGACGTCGAGTTTTTCGACCTACATAGAGGGCATGACCGGCATGCTGCCGATCGCCGCGACGCTGGTACTCGCGTGGGCGCTGGGAGCGGTCAGCGAGGAACTCGGGACCGGGACATACGTGGCGGCGCTGGCGGGGCAGGGCATCGCCGGGTGGGCGCTGCCGGCCGTGACCTTCGGGCTGGCCGCGGTCATCTCGTTCGCGACCGGCTCCTCCTGGGGCACGATCATCATCATGATGCCGCTCGCCGTGCCCTCGGCGCTGGCCACCGATGCGTCTATGGCCGTGACCATCGGCGCCGTGTTGTCGGGCGGCCTGTTCGGCGACCACTCGTCCCCGGTGTCGGAGACGACGATCCTGTCGTCGATCGGCGCGGGCACGACGACCCTGCAGCATTTCAGCACGCAGCTCCCCTATGCGCTGACGAACGGCGCGCTGGCAATCGCGGGCTTCATCGCCGCCGGCCTGACCGAAACGCCCTGGATCGCGCTGGTCGCCGTCGCCGCGCAGCTCGGCTTGCTGCTCGTGCTTCGCGCGCGGCTCCCGTAGGAGCCCGCCCCACGGGCGACCGACGCAGGGATTCGGCACCGATCGCGCGCAGGGCGCGCTCCTACAAGTGCTGCTGAACACCGTGCCGGCTTTTTTGTAGGAGCCCGCCCCGCGGGCGACCGGTGCGCTAGCGCTGGAAATGGAAGCTGCCGCGCGGTTCCCTGCGCGGCCACAGCTGGTCCATCGTGTTTGCGTCGTAGACGACGCCGTTGATCACCGTCATGCGTACGCTGGTCGAGTTCTCGAGTCTATCGAGCGGGTTCGCGTCGAGTACGACGAGGTCGGCGAGCTTGCCGGGCTCGAGCGAACCGAGATGCTCGTCCATACCCAGGTAGACCGCGCCATTCAGCGTTGCCGCCCGCAGCGCGTCGTGCGGCGCCATGCCGCCCTGGCCGATTGCCCACAGCTCCCAGTGCGCGCCGAGCCCCTGCAGCTGGCCGTGGGCGCCGAGCAGCACGAGCCCGCCGGCCTCGGAAATCTGCCGCATGCCCGCGGCGACGTTCTTGTGATTGAAGTCGTCGTCGGCGGCCATCTCGCGACGGCGCGAGCGCGCGTCGATCTGGCGCGGCGGGAAGAAGGATTGCAGCTTATTGTCGGTCCAGACGTCGTGGTTCTGGTAGAACCAGAATTCGCCCGGCAGCCCGCCGTAAGCGACCAGGAGCGTCGGCGTGTAACCGGCGCGCGACTTTGCGAAGAGCTCGACAGCATCGCGATAGATCGCGCCGACAGACAGCGCGTGCTCGATGCCGCTGTGGCCGTCCATCACCATGCCCATGTTTGCCGGGAAGTCGCCGCCGCCCTCCGGGAATACGAGCATCCCTTCCGCGCGCGCGGCGCGCAGGACCCATTGCCGCTGCTCTCGCCGCGGCTGCATGTAGCTCTTGACCGAGAACGCTCCGAGGCTCTTCAGGCGCCGAACGTGCGACAGCGCATCCGCGTAGCTGTTGATTACCGCGAGATCGGGAATGATCGCGCCGTACAGGATGAAGCCCGTCGAAAAGATGCGCGGGCCAACCATGACGCCGGCCTCGACCATCTCCGACTGGCCGAACACGGTGTGCGTGCTGGCCGAAGGATCGTGGGTCGTCGTCACGCCGTAGGCGAGGTTCGCGTAGTAGCGCCATTCTTTTTGCGGGTTGACGTCCAGCACGCCGTAGCCCATGTGTGCGTGGACGTCGATCAGCCCCGGTATGATCGTCTTGCCCGACACGTCGAAGCGCTCGGCGCCCGCGGGAATGTCGACGGTGTCTGCGGCGCCGATCGCGACGATGCGATTGTCGCGCACGACGACATTGCCGTTCTCGACGACTTCGTCACCGTTCATCGTGATCAGCCGCGCGCCGGTGAAGGCGACGACACCCGTGGGTTTCGCGCGCGGCACGCTGAGCTCGATGACGAACTCCTCTACCGCAGGTTTTGATTCTTCTTTTTCTTCCTTTTTCTCGGCAGTCGTCGGGACGGCGTTGCGCGCGACCTTCATTTCGCCGAGCCAGTCGTCCAGCGCTTTCCAGGCCGACCATGGCGCGTCGTCCGCGAGCGTCACTTCGACACGCGCCTGCGCGGCATCGGCCCAGGCGGCCTCGAGCACGGGCTTCAGTTCGTCGAGCCCGCGACGCGAGCCCGCATGGCCGTAGCTGCCGGCCGCGTCGATGTCCACCGCCAGCACGATGATGCCCTCGTCGCCGGCATCGCGCGGTTCGAGCTTGGCGCTGAGTTCGAGATCCGCGACCGCAACCCGGCTGACCCTGTTACCGAAACCGTAGCTGAGCCGCGAGCCGTCGTGGCTCCAGCGCACCCACTCACCGCCGTCCTCGGTCAGCCGCCGGAACGCCAGCGTCGCCGCATTGGGGTCGAAGTCCACGGTGGCGCCTGCGGCCGGCAGACCGACGACATAGGCGTTGTGCTCTTCGGTGAACGCGATGAGCGTCCCGTCGGGGCTGACGACCGCCTCCTGCGCGTAGCGGAACTGCAGGTGGCTGCGGACGTCCGTCCCGTCGAGCTTGACCGACTTCAGCGCCGTCTTCGGCGGCGTTCGCGCGCCGCGCTCGCCGCCGCCGCCTTCGTCGTCGAAGTACCAGACGCGCGCACCGTCCGCGGAGAACGACGGCCGGGTGATGCGCCGCTGCGCACCGCGATTGGCCGTCGAGACGACGAATTCGGGCTCGCCCCGGCCGCGCGAGTCGAGGACCAGTATGTCGTGGCGCTGCTCGTTACCCAGGTCCTCGCCGCGCAGGCTCGCGCCACTGCCGGCGACGACCAGCAGCCGGTCAGCGTCAGCCGAGAAGGCCGGGTTGACGAGCTGGCTGCCCGACCGATGGATCGTCTGCACCGTCCCCGGGCCGTTCCGGCGCCAGTCGGCGACGTGCAGCGCGCCGCCGTCCGCGTCGCTCCAGCTCGTGAATGCAAGTCGCCGGCCGTCGGGCGAGAACGCGGGCGCGAACTCGAGCGCCGCCTGGTCCGTGACGCGCCGCGGCCGTCCGTCCGGGAGCGTCATCCAGTACAGGTGGCCGAGGGCGGTGAAGACCAGCGAGTTCCCGTCCGGGCTGAACACCGGCCAGCGGACCAGGCGGACATCCAGCGTATCGGGAGCGGGGTTTCGCTTGCTGCGCAGCGGCTCGTGGTAGCGGATGCTGGCGTCGATGCGAAACGGGATGTTCGCGACCGCAGCGCCGTCGACCGGCACGCGGTGGAGTTTGCCGCCGGCCCAGATGATGATCGCCGAGCCGTCCGGCAGCCACGCATAGCCCGGGTAGACGTTGTGGGTCGCGAAGCTCTCGATCTCGTCGCGGTCCAGGCCATCCCACAGCTGTCGCTCGGCGCCCGTGGCCAGGTCGTGCAGCCACAGCGTCGATGCGGTGCCGACCCGGCGCACGAACGCTATGCGGCTGCCGTCAGGTGACAGGAGCGGGCTCGCAGCGCTGCCGTTCGCCGCACTGATCGGGCGCTTCTCGCCGGTTACGCGGTCATAGCGGTTGACCGACCAGATCGCGGTGTGCGGATTGCGGCCATAGTTGAACGGTCCAGCAGCCCCGTAATAGAAGTAGCGCCCGTCCGGGCTCGCGGAGAACGAGTCGACCTCGGCACCGTCGCCGACCAGCTTGACGCCGCTGCCCCCGTCCGCGTGGAAAAGCCACATTTCCGAGATGCCGATCGAGCTGGTATCCGTCTGGCGCTTGCGGGCGAGTATCCAGTTGCCCGTCCGGTCCCAGGATGCGCCGCCCCAGTTGTTGGCCTTCCCGTCGTTCAGCGCGCGGAAATCGGTCAGGCCCTCGCCGTCGAACTTGCCGACCCAGATTGCATTGATGCCGCCGCGGTCGGAGGTGAACAGCACTTCCCTGCCATCCGGGCTGAAGCGCGGCTGAATGTCGTACGCGGCCCCGGTCGTCAGCTGCACCGCGTCGCCACCGCCGATCGGTACCAGGTACAGGTCGCCCAGCAGGTCGAAGACGATGCGCTTGCCGTCCGGGTGCACATCGAGATTCATCCACGTGCCCTCGTCCGTTACGAGGCGAAATTCGCGGGAGGGGCCGAGCGGGGCGTTGACGTCCCAACCGTTACGGTCAATGACTTCGGCCGGCAGAGTCGCCGGCAGCAGCAGTGCGAACAAAAGTCCTCGGGCATTCATGCGACCGTCTCCGCTCGTGAATCGACGCGGCAGTGTAGCGACCCGGCGCGCGGGGGCACAAATTCACCATGGAATAAGCGGTCCTCGCAGGTGGCAATGACGGGAGGCCTTGGCTAGAGTGGCGCTTCTTTCGGCTGACGAGCGAGCGACGGCGCCATGAACCGACCCAGTGATCGGCCCATAATTAATCGGCGATTCTTCTTTGAGATGCTGGGCACTGCCTCGGTTGCGCTGGGCCTGACCCGGACCGCGCAGGCGGCCGAGGGCGGCCGCGCCGAGGCGCGGCTACGCGAACTCGGCATCGCGCTGCCCGAGGCCGCGAGACCCGTCGCGGTCTACGTGCCCTACCGCATCACCGGCAACCAGGTCTTCATCGCCGGCCAGGTACCGCCGGCCGACCTCGCGACGCCGACCTTCGGCAAGGTCGGCAAGGATATCAGCGTCGACGATGCGTACACCGCCGCCCGGCACGTCGGCCTCAGGATCCTAGCTCAGCTCCGGGCCGCCTGCGACGGCGACCTCGACCGCGTCGTGCAGTGCCTGCAGATTCGCGGCTTCGTCAATTGCACCGACGATTTCACGCAGCAACCTGCGGTCATCAATGGCGCGTCCGAGCTGTTCCGCGACGTCTTCGGCGATGCCGGTCTCGCGGCACGCGCCGCGCTCGGCACGAATTCGCTGCCGCTCGGCGCCGCCTGCGAGGTGGAGTCGCTGTGGGAGATCCGTGCCTGAGCCCTGCTGCGGCCAGATGGCACCCTGTCATCCGATGAACTGATTCTCGTGCCGGCGGCGGGGCGATCTCTCCCCGCCGCCATGGCTTTTCGATTTCCGCCAGCGCGGAGGCTGTATGGCGTATTTCATGACCGCGGTTGCCGTGGTTCTCGTTGTGTCCTTTCTTTGCTCGATCTTCGAGTCCGTGCTGCTGTCGCTCAACCATGCGCAGATCGAGGTGCTCAGCCAGAAGCATGCTCGCGTGGGCCGGATGCTGTCCGGGTTCAAGCGCAACATCGACATGCCCATCGCCGCAATCCTGATCCTCAATACGGCGGCGCACACGGTCGGCGCTGCAGTCGCCGGTGCGAGTTATGCGACCGTGTTCGACGAGCAGACACTGTGGATCTTCACGATAGTATTCACGCTCGCAGTGCTGCTCTTCACAGAGATCCTGCCGAAGACGATCGGCGTGACGCATGCCCCGGCGCTCGCGACGCCGGTCGCTTTCGGCATCCGCGTGCTGACCTTTGCCCTGAAACCGCTGGTCCTCCTGAGCGAAACTGTTTCGCGGCGGCTGCGCGGGGGGCGGGCCGTGCCTGTCACCTCGGTCGAGGAGATCCGGCTGCTGGCGGCGCTCGGACGCAACGAGGGGATCGTCGGCACGCGCACGGCAAACATGATTGTCGGCGCGACCCTGCTGCGAAAGATCCGCGTGCAGGACGTGATGATCCCGCGGCAGAGGGTCGTGTTCCTGTCCGCCGCCGATGACCGCGCAAGCGCGCTGCTGAAGCTGACCGACTCGCGCTACAGCCGGTTTCCGTTCTCGCCGACCGGGGAACTCGATGACGTGAGCGGAATCGTGCTCGCGCGGGAGCTGATGTTCTGGCTGCACGAGCACCCGGACGGACCTGTTGACTGGCCGGCAGTGACAACCGAGCCGCTGGTCGTTCCAGAGAGCCAGCCGGTCGACCGGTTGCTGCGAACCTTCCAGACCGACCGGCGCCACATGGCGATCGTCGTCGACGAGTACGGCGGCGTGGAGGGCATCGCTACGCTGGAGGACGTGCTCGAGGAGGTCGTCGGCGAGATAGAAGACGAGAGCGACGAGCCCGAGCGGCGCCTGTGGCGCCAGCCGGACGGGTCGCTGCAGGTGCATGCGATGACGGACCTGCGCAAGGTATGCGCGGAATTGCGTCTGGCCTGGTCGCCGGAAACTGAATTCACTACGCTCGGCGGCCTCATGGCCGAACGGCTCGGCCGGATTCCGGTCGTGGGTGACGTGCTGGACTGGCGCGGTTACCGGCTGGAGATCCTGGCAGCCAGCGGGCGCCGGGCGGAACTCATTCGAATCGTAAAGCATGAGACAAGGGAGAAATGAAGATGCCGATCGTACTCGTAACCGGCAGCAGCCGGGGTATCGGGCTCGAGCTCTGCCGCCAGTTCCGGGCCCGCGGCGCTGACGTCATCGCCGTCTGTCGCAGGTCGAGCGCCGCGCTCGAGGAGCTCGGGGTTCGCATCATCGACGGTATCGACGTGGCCGAGCCGGCGGCGGCAAAGGAGCTTC
This sequence comes from Gammaproteobacteria bacterium, assembly GCA_029884165.1. Taxonomy (GTDB): domain Bacteria; phylum Pseudomonadota; class Gammaproteobacteria; order Steroidobacterales; family Woeseiaceae; genus JAOUIH01. Next base: position 16,493 of record JAOUIH010000071.1, read on the forward strand.
GGCGTCGCCTCGACGGCGTGCACGTCGACATTCTCGTCAACAATGCCGGGATCCTGCGCCGGGACGGCCTGGAAGACATCGATTTCGAGGGCATCCTCGAACAGTTCCGCGTCAATACACTCGGCCCGCTCCGGATTACCCATGCACTGCTCGACAATCTCGGCCGGGGTTCGAAGGTCGCGATAATCACGAGTCGCATGGGCTCCGTTGCCGACAATACCTCGGGCGGCTATTACGGTTACCGCGTATCCAAGGCCGGCGTGAACATGATCGGCATGAGCCTGAAGCACGATCTCGAGCCGCGCGGGGTTGCGGTGGCGCTGCTGCATCCCGGCATGGTGGCGACGGACATGACCGGCGGCCAGGGCATCGACGTGCAGCAGTCCGCCGCCGGTCTGATCCAGCGCATCGACGATCTCGACATGTCGAACTCCGGCAATTTCTGGCATGCCGAAGGTTACGTGCTGCCGTGGTAGAGTCGCCGCGCACGGGGAGGGCAGAGGCATGAAGGCAGAAATCGTGTACCGGCTCGTGCCGGGCCTGGTCGTGGTGTCTATGGTGGCGGCGGTCGCTGCGGCCGATGCCGACCTGCGACACGAACTTGCCGCAGCGGTCTCGGCGGAGCGGATCGAGCAGGACATCCGCTCGCTGGTCGGATTCGGCACGCGGCATACGCTGTCCGATACGACGTCCGATACGCGCGGCATCGGGGCCGCGCGACGCTGGCTCGAGGCGGAATTCCGGCAAATCTCGGCCGAATGCGGCGGCTGCCTGGAGGTCGTCGTCGTCGGCGACGTCGTCGCCGGCGAGCGCCGGATCCCCGAGCCGACCGAGATTGTCAACGTGCTCGCGATCCAGCGCGGCGAAATCGACCCGGATCGAGTCGTCATCATGTCGGGGGACATTGACTCGCGCGTCAGTGACGCGCTCGATGGCATCTCCGATTCGCCCGGCGCGAACGACAATGCGAGCGGGCTTGCCGGCACCATCGAG
>JAOUIH010000201.1 GCA_029884165.1 Gammaproteobacteria bacterium
GCCCACCGGTCACAAGCCGTGCAGTAGAGCCCGAGCGTATGCCGGTAGCGTCGCAGGTCATCAATGGTGACCAGGCTGATCATGCGGGCAGCGTACCCGAGACGCATGACCTGGCGCCATGCGCGGTGCGAGCGGGTGCCCCCGTTGGGACCTGACGTTCGGTTGGCCGGAGGGGATTGGTGGAGCGGAGGAGGATCGAACTCCCGACCTTCGCATTGCGAACGCGACGCTCTCCCAGCTGAGCTACCGCCCCACACGAGCCGCGTATTCTAGCGGCTCGAATGGTCCCGGGCCATACCCGGCGGTCGGGCATGCTGCAGGGCAGCCCTTATTCCGCGTCGCGGAATATCCGGAGTACCTGCGCCGTGCCCCGCGGCTCGCCCGATTCCTCGTTGGTCAAGGCGTACAGTGCGCCATCCGGCCCCTGTCGGAGTTCCCGAATCCGCTGCTCTCGTGCCAGCAGCAGCCGCTCTTCGGCAATCACGCGGTCGCCTGCAAGGACGAGCCGGCTCACGTGCTGGCCCGACAGCGCGGTCACGAAGGCATTGCCGCGCCATTCCGGGAACATGTCACCGGTATAGAAGACCAGCCCGGACGGGGCGATCGACGGCCACCAGAAATAGCGGGGCTGCTCCGTGCCCTCCAGGGATGGCAGCCCGGTCCCGACGGGATTCCCGTTGTACTCCGTGCCGTACGAGACGAGCTTCCAGCCGTAGTTGCCCCCCGGCACGATCCTGTTGAGTTCGTCTCCGCCCCGCGGCCCGTGTTCCGTCATCCACAGCTCGCCGGTCTCCGGATGGATTGCGATTCCCGACACGTCGCGATGTCCGTAGCTGTATACCTCGGCCCGCGCGCCCGGGCGATCGCCGAACGGGTTGCCCGGCGCTGGCTTGCCGTCGCGCGTGACCCGCAGCAGCTTGCCCGTGGTCGATGCGAGGTCCTGTGCGTCACCGGTGAACGGGTCGCCGGCGCCCGCCACGAGCAGCGTGCCGTCGGGACTCGCCAGCAGTTCCTGCCCGCCGAAACCGTCCACGATCACCACGAGGTCCTGCAACGTGTGTCCCGCCCTGTCGAGCGTTGCCCTGGCCACGCGGGGAATGTTGGGGTCGCCGTCGGCGGCGCCCGGCGCGGTGTACGAGAAATACAGCAACGAATTCCGTGCGAAATCGGGATCGAGCGCGAGGTCGAACAGTCCGGCCCACCCGTCCGTCGATATTGCCGGCAGCCCGGCGACCGGCTCGGACAATCTGCCGTCATTTTCCAGGATGCGCATTGCGCCGACGTATTCGTTGATCAGGATGCCGCCGCCGGGCAGGAAGGCCATCGCCCACGGTGCCGATAGCCCATCGGCCAGGATCTCGACGCCGAAGCGACTCGGCTCGGCGGCCGGCGCACGCGTCTGCCCCGCGAATGCCGGCTGGGCCGGTATCCGGTCGAGCTTTAGAGTCGGCAGGCTGTCGTCATCCTGCGCCGCTGCCGTTGCAGCCGCCAGGATCGTTGCGGCCAGCAGAAGACCTGTCATTCTCGATTGCACTTCCGTTCCCCCTCACCCCCTGCAGGCGGCCAGCATACTATGGCGATTTTGTGCTGTCCGGACTGCGCCGACCGCGGTATCGTCCGGGCGGCTACAATACGCGGTACCCGAACTCCGGAGGAACGGCACTTGCGGGCGATGACCGCCGTGGGCCTGGCTGCCTGGCTGGCAAGCGCCGGTGGCGCAGCCGCACAGCCTGCCGAGGGTCCCGAAGCGGAATTCCACATGGCACGGATGGTGTACTCCAGCGGCTATGCCGGTTTCGGCTGGCGACCCTGGTGGGCGATCGATTACCCGGACGCCGAGTACCATTTCACGCGCGGACTGCGGCGGCTGACCGGCCTGGAGGTGGCTGATGACAGCCGCCACCTGCGGCTGACCGATCCCGAGATTTTTGATTACCCATGGCTGTTCGTGCAGCAGGTCGGCCATTGGAATCCGGGCGACGCGGAACTCGCGTCGCTGCGCGAGTATGTGCGAAGGGGTGGGTTCATCGTCGTAGACGATTTCCACGGGCCCTACGACTGGGTCGTGTTCCAGGACGGGATCCGCCGGGCGTTCCCGGACTGGCCGCTGGTACCGCTGGCGGAGGATCATTCGCTGATGGACGTGATGTTCGAACTGGACCAGCGCACGCAGATTCCGGGCAGGCGTCATCTCTACCGGGCCGCGTCCGGGGAAATCCAGGCCGAGTTGCAGGGACCCGCCGAATGGCACGGGATCCACGACGACGACGGCCGGCTGGTTGTCGCAGTGAACTTCAACATGGACATGGGCGATGCCTGGGAGCACGCCGACGATCCCGTGTACCCGATACCGATGACCTCGCTGGCCTATCGGTTCGGGGTCAATTACGTCATTTACGCGATGACGCACTGAACCGGCCGCCCCGCGCGCCCGGTGTCAAAACAGCACTGTCACGACGTCCGCGCTAGATGATACGACCGGAAGCGCTTCTTCGCTGGTAGCGACCCATGCCGGCGCGACCCTTCCAGGCGCCTTCTTCCACGATGAGTTCGCCGCGCAGGAATACCTTGCGCACCTTGCCCTGCACTACGCGACCCTCGAACAGCGAGTAATCCACGTTCGAGTGGTGGGTGGTCGCACTCAGGGTGTGTCGCTGATTGGGGTCGAACAGCACGATATCCGCATCGCTCCCGACAGCGATCGTGCCCTTGCGCGGGAACAGGCCGAACATCTTTGCCGGCGCCGTGGCCGTCAGTTGCACGAATCGATTCAGGTTGATCCGTCCCTCGTTTACTCCGCCGTCATACAGCAGCATCAGTCTGAATTCGACGCCGGGTGCCCCGTTCGGGATCTTCGAAAAATCCTTGCCTGCGCGTTTCGACTTCAGCAGGCCGTGTGATTTCTCGTTGAAACAGAACGGGCAATGATCGGTCGACACGATCTGCAAATCGTCGAAGCGCAATCCTCGCCACAGTGCGTCCTGGCACTCCCGGTCGCGCAGCGGCGGCGTCATGACGAACTTGGCCGCCTCGAAACCGGGTCTCTCGTATTCGGACTTGTCGAGAAACAGGTAATGCGGGCAGGTTTCCGCGAACGCGTGTATTCCCCGGTCGCGCGCCTCGACCACGGCTTCGAGAGCCTCGATCGCCGACAGGTGAACGATGTATACAGGAACTTCCGCCAACTCGGCGATCCGGATGACCCTGTGAGTCGCTTCGCCTTCCATCAGTTGCGGCCGCGTGAGCTGGTGGTATTTCGGAGACGTATTCCCGGCGGCCAGGGCCTCGTCGACCAGCGCCTGGATGACGACGCCGTTCTCGGCGTGCAGGTTCACCATGCCGCCGTGGTCCCCGACGCGACGCATCGTCCGATAGATTGCAGCGTCGTCGACCATCAGCACGTCCGGGTAGGCCATGTACAACTTGAAGCTCGACACGCCCTCATGGTTGACAAGGTCCGGCAGTTCGGCCAGCGCGGCCGCATTTACGTCCGTCAGGATCGAGTGAAAACCGTAGTCCACAGAACACTGCGTTTCGGCGGCGGCGAGGCGCCGGTCGAGCGCGGCTTTCGGGCTCTCGCCGCGGGCCTGCTGCGCGAAATCGACGATTGTCGTCGTCCCACCGAATGCCGCTGACCGGGTGCCGGACTCGAAGCTGTCGCAAGTCTCGATACCATTGCCCATCGGCGTTTCCATGTGCACGTGCACGTCCACACCACCCGGCAGTATGAGCAGCCCGCCGGCATCATGGACCTCGGCATCGCCGGCCTCCAGCTCTCGGCCGATGGCCTCGATTCGCCCGTGATCGAACAAGAGATCCCCGACGTAGTCGTCGACGGCGGTGACGATGCGCCCGCCCTTGATCAGCACCCTGCCCATCGGCATTCCCCAGTCAGAAACGTGGCCCTCACGCCGGGACCATCCGGATCATGGCGGCACCGGCAACTGGCCGAACAGGCGCTCGACCGCGCGGCCGAGCGACAGCAGGTTTCGGTCGCTGCCGGCCGGCGAGTCGAATTCGAGCGCGATCGGCAGATTGCCCGCCGTGAGGCCCACCGGCACTACCAGCCCGGGCAGCCCCGCCGTGCTGCCCGGCGAAATGTTTCTCGAGATGACGGTCTCGAGCAATACCGTTCTGCCATTGAGCTCTACCTCCGTATCCTGGCCGATAGGCGGCGCCGGGATCTGCGTAGCGGGAAAGGCCATCGCTGCGACATTTTGACCGGCAAAATAATCCCGCAGCG
>JAOUIH010000202.1 GCA_029884165.1 Gammaproteobacteria bacterium
AGGTCCTGCGCGAGGCGATCCAGTCCGATCCGAACAACGTCGATGCCATGCGTTACCTGGCAGGGGCGTATTTCAGCCGCAAGAAGAACCTGGAAGACGCCGAGGCGCTGCTGCGGCGCGCGACGCAGCTGGCCCCGGATTTCACGGCAGCATGGCTGTTGCTCGGGCCGGTGTTGATGGAGCGGATCCGGTACGTCGAGGCGATCGACGCGTTCCGCAAGGCGACCGAACTCGACCAGGACAATGCAGAGGCCTGGGGCGGCCTCGGCAACGCATACGCGCGAGCCGGCTATTCCGAGGACAGCGCCCGGGCGTTCGCGCGAGCGGTCGCGCTGGACCCTTCGGCCCCCGGCATCCAGATGGGATACGCGCACATCCTGAAGACCGTCGGCGACCAGCCGGGCGCGCTCAGGGCCTACCGCGAAGCCGTCAGGATCAAGCCCGACTTCGGCGAGGTCTACTGGAGCATGGCGAACCTCAAGATCTTTCGCTTCGAGGAAGCCGAAGTCGAGGCGATGGAGGAGCAGCTGAAGCGCGATGATCTCAGCACGAGCGCCGAAACGCATTTCCGGTTCGCGCTCGGCAAGGCCTGGGAGGACAAGCAGGACTACGACAGGGCCTGGGCCTATTACGACTCCGGCAACAAGCTGCACCGGACCCAGATCTTCTACGATCCTGCCGAATTCGAGATGCGCCAGGCCAACATCCGCGAGGTATTCAGCCGCGAGTTTCTCGCGGAACGGGCCGGCCACGGCTACGATGCGCCCGATCCCATCTTCATCGTCGGCCTGCCGCGGTCGGGGTCGACACTGGTCGAGCAGATCCTCGCCAGCCACAGCCAGGTCGAGGGAACGGCCGAGCTGCCTATCCTGGGCCGTGTCGCCGGATCGATCGGCCGTTACCGCCGTGACAGCCTGCAGTACCCGGAGTCCGTGCGGGACCTGCGCGACAAGGACTGGCGGGCTTACGGGCAGCAATACATCGAGGAATGCGCGCGGCACAGGGAAACGGACAGGCCGTTCTTCACCGACAAGCTGCCCAACAATTTCTCCCACGTGGGACTGGCTTCGCTCATCCTGCCGAATGCGAAGTTCATCAATGCGCGCCGCCACCCGATCGATAGCTGCCTGGGCGGATACAAGCAGCTCTTCGGCAAGGGTCAGCACTTCACTTACGACGTATTCGAGCTGGCCGAGTACTACAAGCTGTATCACCAGATGATGCGGCACTGGCACGAGGCACTGCCGGGGCGGATTCTCGACGTGCATTACGAGGAAACCGTGACGGACCTCGAAACCCAGGTGCGAAGAATCCTGGAGTACTGTGGCCTGCCCTTCGAAGAGCAGTGCCTGCGTTTTTACGAGACCGACCGCGCCGTCAAGACCGCCAGCTCGGAGCAGGTCCGGCAGCCCATCTACACCGGCTCGCTGGGGGCGTGGCGGCGCTACGGGAAACATGTCGACTACTGGGCGGAAGAACTCGCGGATGTAATCGCGGACCTGCCGGAGGGCGTAAGGCGCGCCGGCCTGTAAGGGCCGCTCGCGGGCTCAGTCGAAGGGCCAGACCTCGAGTCCGTGTATGGCATTGCGCACGTCCCGCGTCAGGCTCACCGACAGCAGCCGTTCGTTCGCCGCCAGGTCGTAGACCGATACGGTGGACGGCGACGAGCCGCCGGCGACGACATGGTCGCTGAGCACGCACAGGCCCCTGGCGAACCCGGCTCTTGCGACGCCACTCGCGTCCGTCGAGACGTGCTGCAGTTCCCGGGGGTCGTACTTCGGCACGCGGAACGCCCGGTCCTCGGCGTCAGTGGTCCGCCCGGAGTAACGCAGCGCGTCGGCCTGGCTGTCGTTGAACAGCACTCCGTCGCGGAACGGCTGCGCGTTATGCGATCCGGGCGGGAGCTCGACGGACATCAGCACCGTCTTGCCATTGAAGTGCAGCATGCCGCCGGTCTTCAGGCCGGAAATGTACATGCCGTGCCGGCTGCATTCGACGTTGTTGATGTGCAGCTTGTTGAGCATCAACGGCCCGGATTCGCCGCGTGGATCGTAGGTCGATCCCTGGAACGCGAAGTCTTCCGTCTTGACCTGCATCGCCCAGTGGAATTCCTCCTTGCCGAGATCGAAGGCCAGGATGCTGTCGTAGCCGGTCGACGCCATGAACAGGTTCTCTTCGTAGACACAGATCTCGTGGCAATGCTTCAGGTAGCGATTGCGCCAGGACCCGATGCGCTCGAAATCGGGCGTGTAGGCAAACAGCTCGTCGCTGGCGGCGATGTAGACGCGATCCTTGTGAAACGCGATGCCGCGCAGCCCGCGGTCCCAGCCGCGGCCGTGCCACTCGATGTCGGCGCGATTCCAGTCGAGTGCCTGTGTGACCTGCCGGTCTTCGAGGTCGATCAGGTACACGCCTCCGTGGCTTTCGCCCTGGTTGCTGCCACGGACGACGGATGTCGTGATGAGTTTCAAATAGAGGGTCCTGCAAAAAGCCGGGAAGGCGCAACGGCAGGGGGATCGTACGTTCGCCGTCGGCGCCGGATCAAGGTCCGGGCGGCGGGGCCCGGGCGTCGACGGTATAACTGCGAGCCCGGGCCGGCGCCGGCCCGGGCTCGCAGCCAGCGGCTAGAAGCGCTTCCGCACCGTCAGGCTGATGGTGCGTGGGCGCTGGAGGGTCCTGAGGTTGCGGTATCTCGGATCGTCGAACCACTCGCCTGCGTAGGTGCTGTTGATCAACGCATTGATGCCGGTATCGTTCCAGATGTTGCGCGCCATCAGCGTGACTCCCCAGTCCTGGGCGAAGTCGAAGCCGACCTGGAAGTTGCTGGTGCGCCAGGACGGGATCAGTGCTTCGAAGTCCAGCTCCTGGGCCGCGTCGAGGTTGTCCCAGGTCTCCGACTGGTAGCTCGTGTCGTAGCGGAACCAGAGGTCGCCGCCCCAGACCTGCGGGATCGTGTATTCCGCGGCCAGCCAGTACTTCTCATCCGGCGAGTTCGGCATTTCCTGTCCCTTTTCGAGGTACAGGTTGCCGCGCGGGTCGAAGGTGTCCTTGGTGTACTCGGAGTTGGCGAAGTAGGCGCTGCCCTCGAAAACGAGGTTGTTCGTTGCCTGCCAGGTGCCGCTGATCTCGACGCCGTCGCTCTGGCCGACCTCGCCGTTGAACGTACCCCTGAGCCACCAGGGACCGTCGACGCGGGCGTTGATCTGGATCTCCTCCCAGCGCATCCGGAACAGCGTGATGTTCAGGCGCAGGTGGTTGTCGAACCAGTCGCTCTTGAGACCGATCTCGTAGTTCTTCAGCGAGTCCGGACCATAGGTTGCCGGTATCGAACCGGTCTCGACGGCCCGCGGGCTGTTGTTTCCGCCCAGCCGGAATCCCTCGCTGTACGTGAAGTACATCATCTTGCTGTCGTCGAGGTTGTACTGCGTGCTGAACTTGAGCACCGTATCGCTGCTCTTGCCCTCGCTCGCGTAAACGCCTTCGCCGCGGCCGAAAGAGCCGATGGGCGGCAGGCCCTGCGGCGCCTGGTAGAGCTGGTCGTCCTCGCGGTCGTACTCGAACCAGCGGATACCGCCCGTGACCGACCAGTCGTCCGTAAGGTGATAGGTGAGCTCGCCGAAAATAGCGGTCTGCTTGATCGTCTTGGCGTAATTGTTGACGTAGGTCTTGGTTGCATCCGGCAGCGGGCAGTCGACGTCGTATCCGTTGGCAGCGTAGTAGCAGGCATAGGCATTTGCCGCGGCCCAACCGTTGGTCAGCATCAGCGTCGGGATCTGCGCGCCGTATTCCCAGGCATCGTAAACGTCGTCGTAGAAAGCGCCGACCATCCACTGCAGCTTGCTATCGCTGGTCGAGGTCAGCCGGAATTCCTGCGCGAAACGCTCCTGGACCTGGATGTTGAAAATAGTCCCGAATTCGTATTCGAAGTCATAGGGCGCGAAATACGGTCCGTAGTAGCTGGTCTGCCACTGGTTGTATTCCATGTTGTCCCATTCGTAGGACGAATCGCGCTCGAAGTACGAGGTCGTCGAAACGAATTCGGCAAAGCCCAGGTCGCCGGTGAAGGTGATCGAACCCTGCCACCAGTCGTCGTTCCGGTATTCCTCGAAGAAGCGCGTGATCTTGTAATCGCCAAGAAATGGGTCCGTTTCCCAGGTCCCGGTCGCCTTGCTGTTCTGGAGGATGAAGCCGATGTCCGCGTTCCAGTTGTCGCTGATGTTCCACAGCGC
>JAOUIH010000072.1 GCA_029884165.1 Gammaproteobacteria bacterium
GCTCGCGAATGGCGGCTGGGGTCCGGACTCGCTGCGCACACTATTAGATATGCGCGACGGCGCGGACTACACGGAAGACTACCCGGACTTCACGACGACGTTCCGGATCCAGGACTGCGCGATCGGCTGGACCGACGCCGACTACTGCCCGAAAGACATACCGCGCGGCGGTTACGCGTTTTTCCCGACGATCGGCCGCGACGAGGCCAACCTCGGCCACTTCCACTACAAGTCGGGCTCGACGAGCGTCATCGGCTGGGTCATGGAGGCGGCCACCGGCCGGCCGCTCGCGGAACTGATCTCCGCCTACATCTGGAAGCCGATGGGCGCCGAGTTCGATGCCAACATCACGGTCGATGCGAGCGGTTTCGCGCTCGGCGACCACGGCATGAGTTCCACGCTGCGCGACCTCGGCCGCTTCGGTCTGCTGGTGCTGAACAAGGGCAGGGCGTTCGGCGAGCAGGTCATACCGGCCGATTTCATCGAGGACATGCACGCGCAGCCGGCCTCGCCGGACTGGCCCTACCCCGACTGGCCGTCGCCGACCGTGGACGGCAAAGGGCCGTATTACCGATCGTACTGGTGGGGCAAGGGCAACGACGAGAAGGACCTGCTCGGCTACGGCATACACGGCCAGACGGTACGCGTCGCACCCGGCGCCGGCGTCGTCATTGCGCTGTATTCGACGTGGCCCCGGGCCGACGGTGACGGCACCAATGACTTCTGGACCCGGAACGACGAGCTGACCGACGCGCTGGTGGCGAAGTTCCGGTAGCGGCTGTCGCCCGTCAGGGGGGAACTACGGGGACAGGCACCCTTTGGGAGCGGGTCCTGACCCGCGACCGGTGGCATTGCATCCGATTCGGCCGCGTGTCGTACGCGACCCTGCCCTTCGGCTACCATGGCCCTGCCGCCGCCGGCACGCATCGCGCCCCTTGCGCGAGACGGCCGCGGCACAGGGGGAAGCATGCATACGAAGTATCTCGTTACCGCCGCGCTCCTCGCGCTGGCCGCAAACGCCGCGGCCGATCTCACGCAGCTGGTGCCCGAGGACGTGTTGCGGCAGATCGCGGAGGAAACCTCGGGCGAGGCTGCCAAGCGCAATCTCGATACGATCACGCTGCAGCACCGCATGCGGGCCGGGTCGCAGTTCGACGCGGCAACGCAGCACGTCGTCCGGATGCTCGAGGCCTACGGGCTCGACGAGGTCGAGGTGCTCGAGTACCCGGCGGACGGCAGGACGATGTTCGGCACGCAGAAGTCGCGGCCCGAGTGGAACGTGCGCTCGGCCGAGCTGTGGGAAATCGACCTCGTCGACGGCCAGCCGGTGCGCAGGCAGCGCCTCGGCGACTGGTCGTCGGTGCCGCTGTCGCTCGCCCAGGACAGCCTGTCCGGCGAGGCGACGGCAGCGCTGGTCGACATCGGCGCGGGCAGGTCCGACGACGATTACGCCGGCAAGGACATCCGCGGAAAGCTGGTGCTGACCTCCAGCCAGCCGGAGGCCGTGGCGGAACGCGCCGTCGGCGAGCTCGGCGCGGCCGGTATTGTGTCCTACGCGCCGAACCAGCGCTCGGCCTGGTGGCAGGAGGACGAGCGTCTCGTGCGCTGGGGCCACCTCGACAGCTTCCCGAAAACGAAGACCTTCGGCTTCATGATTTCGCTCGGCGAGGCCCGCGCCCTGCAGCGGCGCATGGCGAACGGCGAGGAGATCCTGCTCCACGCCCGCGTCGACGCGAGCCACGAGACCGGCGTGTACGGGTTCGCCAGCGCGGCGATACGCGGCACCGACCGGGCGGGCGAGGACATCCACTTCACCTGCCATCTCGACCACCCGCGGCCGGGCGCGAACGACAATGCGTCCGGCTGCGTCGCGATCCTCGAGACCGCGCGCACGCTGAGCGCGCTGGTCTCGCGCGGCATCCTGCCGCGGCCCTCGCGCACGCTCCGCTTCCTGTGGCCCGCCGAGATCGAGGGCAGCATCATCTACCTGTCGCAGCACGAGGACGCGGCGCGCATCAGGGCCAACATCCACATGGACATGGTCGGCGGCGGGCCGGTCACGAAGTCGCTGTTCCGCATCTCCGGCGGACCGACCAGCGTGCCGTCGTTCATCAGCGACCTCGGGCACGAGATCGGTCATTTCGTCAACGGGCAGACGGAAGCCCATGCGAGCGGCGCGACGGTCGAGTTTCCGCTCGTCGCGCCCGAAGGCGGCAAGGAGCCGCTGCTGGCGATGATGGAAGGTCTCGACATGGGCAGCGACCACGACGTGTTCTTCGAGGGCACGTGGCGCATTCCCGGCCTGTACCTGCACGACTGGCCGGACCGATACATCCACACCAACTATGACCTCGCGGCCAACATCGACCCGACCAAGCTGAAGCGCGCCGCCTTCATCGGCGCCGTCGCGGGCTGGTTCCTCGCCAACATGGGCGACGACGACGTGCCGGCGGTGCTGGAGCTGCTCGAGCGCAACGCGCTGGCGCGCTCGGGCGAGCTGCTGGCGCGGCGCGGCGGCGTCGAGGCGCCCGACTGGGCGGCGGTGACGGCTGCGCACTTCGCGGTCGAGCGCCGCAAGGTCCACAGCGTCGAGGCCTTCGCGGAACTGGCCGCGGAACACCACGACGCGGCGATGACCTTCCTCGCCGGGCTCGAAGCGCTGGTCGCACCGCCGCCGGTCGCCACGCTCGTGGCCGTCCGGACCAACGACACGGTCTACGAGCGCAACGCCGCTATCAAGGGGCCGATGAGCGCTTTCGGCTACTCCTACCTCGACGACCGGTATGGCGCCGACCGGGCGGCGAAACTCGGTCTCGCGAGCCACGCTGGCAACGGCGGGCAATACGTCTACGAGGCACTGAACTTTGTCGACGGCCGCCGCACGGTCAGCGACATCCGCCACTGGCTCGTGGCGGAACTCGGGCCCGTGCCGCTGGAGCTCGTGGAGGAATACCTTGCGGCGCTGGAATCGATCGGCGTCATCCGCAAGGCCGCAAAGCCCAGCGGGGCCGAATGACGCCGGAGGAACGCTACCGGCCGCTGTTCGAGCCGCTGCGTATCGGGCCGGTCGTCGCGCCCAATCGCTTCTACCAGGTGCCGCATTGCACCGGCATGGGCCACGTGCTGCCGCAGACGCTCGCCGCGATGCGCGGCGTGAAAGCGGAGGGCGGCTGGGGCGTCGTCTGCACCGAGTACTGTTCGATCCACCCGAGTTCCGACGACCAGCCGCACCCGTTCGCCTCGCTCTGGGACGACGGCGACGTGCGCAACCTCGCGCTGATGGCCGAGCGCGTGCACGAGCATGGCTCGCTGGCGGGCGCGGAGCTCTGGCACGGCGGCAGCTACGTGCCGAACCTCGCGTCGCGCGTGCCGCCGATCGGCGTGCGCTCGATGCCGAGCCGCAACGATCCCGTGCAGTCGCGGCGCATGGACCGGCGTGACATCCGCTTGCTGCGCGAGTGGCACCGCGCCGCCGCGCTGCGGGCCCGCGACGCGGGCTTCGACATCGTCTACGTGTACCCGGCGCACGGCTACCTGCTGTCGGAATTCCTGTCGCGAACCCTGAACGGGCGCAGCGACGAGTACGGCGGCTCGCTCGAAAACCGCGTGCGCCTGGTCCGCGAGCTGATCGAGGACACGCGCGATGCGGTCGGGGACCGCTGCGCGGTCGCCGTGCGGTTCTCCGCCGACGGGCACGGCGACGAGCACATGAGCGCGGCCGAGGCCCACGATGCGATCGGCCTGCTCGCCGAGCTGCCCGACCTGTGGGACTTCGTCGTCGCGGATTATTACGGCGAGGAGATGGCGGGGTCGCGTTTCCTGCCCGAGGCCTCGCTCGAGACCAAGGTTGCGGCAGTGCGCAAGCTCACGACGAAGCCCGTCGTCAGCGTCGGCCGCTTTACGTCGCCGGACACGATGCTGCGGCAGCTGAAGAGCGGCGTGCTCGACTTCGTCGGCGCGGCGCGGCCGTCGATCGCGGACCCGTTCCTGCCGGCGAAGATACGGGAGGGCCGCTACGAGGACATCCGCGAATGCATCGGCTGCAACTTCTGCTACGCGCACAACTACCGCGGCGCGGCCGTGCGCTGCACGCAGAACCCGACGATGGGCGAGGAGTGGCGCAAGGGCTGGCACCCGGAGAAAATCCCGGCCGGCAGCGGCGGCTCGGTGCTCGTCGTCGGCGCCGGCCCCGCGGGGCTCGAGGCGGCGATGTCGCTCGGGCGGCGCGGCTACGACGTCTCGCTGGCCGAGGCCTCGGGCGAGCCCGGCGGGCGCGTCGCGCGGGAGAGCCGCCTGCCCGGCCTCGCCGAGTGGGGCCGCGTGCGCGACTACCGCGTCGGGCAGATCCGGCGCATGGCGAACGTCGCGCTCTACTTCGAGAGCCCGCTCGGCGTGGCGGAGGTCCGGGAATTCGGGGCCGATCACGTGCTGGTCGCGACCGGTGCGCGCTGGCGCGCCGACGGGCGCGGGCGCACGGCGCCGGGTGGCATTGCCGGGCTCGACGCCGAGCGCGTCTGTACGCCGGACGATCTGATGGCCGGCGCGCGCCCGGCCGGCCGGGTCGTCGTCTACGACGACGACAACTACTACATGGGCCCGGTGCTGGCGCAGCTGCTCGCCCGCCACGGGGCGGAGGTCACCTACGTCACCACCTCCAGCCACGCGGGCTACTGGAGCGAGTACACCGGCGAGCGGCCGGCGACCCACGCCGCGCTGCTGGCCGACGGCGTGCGCGTGGTGCTGAACCGGGCGCTCGCGCGCTACGCGGACCGGAACGCGGAGTTCGCCTGTGTCTATTCGGCCGAGCTCATGGCACTCGAGGCCGACAGGCTGGTGCTGGTGACCTCGCGCGAGCCGAACGATGCGCTCTATCGCGAACTCGCCGGCGAGAACCCGGACGGCAGCGAGGGCTCGGTGCGGGCCATCGGCGATTGTGCGCAGCCGGCGCTGATCGCGCACGCGGTCTATGCCGGCCACGAGGCCGCGCGCGAACTCGGCGGGGTAATACCGGCCGGCTTCGCCCGCGACCGGCTGGTCCGCTGAACGGCGGCAGGCGCCGCGAGGCTCAGGTCGACGGCGGCTTCGGGACCAGCACCGGCACCCGCCGCTTGTAGTCCTCGTAGTCCTGCTGTCCGCCCCAACGCTCGTCGGCCTTATCCTCCAGCATCGGGATGCCGCTGACCTTGATCAGCAGGAATGCCACGAACACGGGCGAGACCAGCGTGGCCCACTGCCAGCCCTGCAGCACCGGCAGCGCGACGATGGCCATGCCCGTCCACAGCACAATCTCGCCGAAATAGTTCGGGTGACGCGACCAGGCCCAGAGCCCGGTGTGGATGAATCGCCCCGCGTTGGCGGGATCGCGGCGGAAGGCCGACTTCTGGCGGTCCGCCACGATTTCCACGACCAGGCCGAAAGCCCAGACGAGGATGCCGAAGATGCCGATGGCGCCGAGCGGCTCGCGCGCGTCGCCGGTGATGACGGCGAACGCAGCGGACGCAGTCAACAGCACCCAGAGTCCCTGCAGCGTCCAGGCGAAAAAGAAGCGCGGCGGCCGGTTCTTGATGTTGTCGAAGCGCGTGTCATGGCCTGCTTTCGAGATGCGCAGGAACAGGAAACTCGCGAGGCGCAGCGACCAGACGATGACCATCGCGGCCACCAGCGTCGCGCGCAGGTCGAGATCGGGCGTCAGCAGCACGGCGACCGCCGTTGTCGTGATGTAGGTGAGGCCGCCGGTGAGATCGTAATAACGTTCCGACTGCGCCAGCGCCGCCGGGATGAAGGCCAGCCAGTTGATGGCAAACGCCAGCGCGCCGCACAGCGCGAATACCGGGATGCTGCCCGCGCGTGCGCCGCCGTCGCTGCCGGCCCAGGAAATGAAGGCGCCCACGGCAATCGCGATCGCGCTGCCGATGACGATCTGTGCATTGCTGCGCTCGGCCATGTCGGTTGCTCCGGTTCGTTGTTGCTGCGCTGCACGGCAGGCGCTGCGCATGCCGTGTGTCCCGGTCGCCATGATAGCGTCGCCGCGTGCCGGGCGGCAGCGGGGGTTACAAATGTTTACAGTTGCAGCGGTCCCCGCGCGCGATCGGTGCCAGGGGATGCGATGAGTCGCCCGCAATGCGGGCTTCTGCACAAGAAGCGCCTGTAGGAGCGCGCCCCGCGCGCGATCGATGCCAGGTGTTGCGACAGGGTCGCCCGCGAGGCCGGACATGCGCCGGACTCGCGACGTTGAAAAAGGTCTGGACGACCTTTTTCAACATCCTGCTAGAGCACGAACGGCACCAGCCACCAGGTCCGTTTCCTGTACGCCGCCCAGCCGGGGTAACGCGACATGCTGGCCTCTTTCATCACCATGTTGACGGCAAACACGCCGAGCCAGACCCACGCGAGCACGACGACCGGCAGCCAGTGCCAGACCATCAGCGCGAAGCTGCCGTAGATCATGATCTCGCCCAGGTAGTTCGGGTGGCGCAGGTAGCGGTACATGCCGTCGGTGATCAGCCCGCGCTCGAGCCTCAGCGTGAAGAACTTCTGCGCATCTGCCGCGATCATGATGGCGCTGCCCGTGATGCACAGGGTGATGCAGAGGCAATACCAGGCGGCATCGGGCAGCGGGTAGTCGGGCTGTGCGACGCCGGAGATCAACAGCCAGCCGAACACCCAGTACCAGCCCAATACGCCGAGGAACGCGTTGATCCCGCCGCCGATCGTGATGCGCCGCTGCCAGTTCGGGTCCGGGAAAGCCACGTCCTTCAGGATCCACACCAGGCCGTAGCTGCCGTGCATCGCGGTGTAGACCCAGGCCGCGGTCGACGTGTTGCCGTAGTACGCCATCAGCGCGAGCAGGAACGCGAACGTTCCGGCCTTCTGGAAGTTGATCACCCAGGCGAAGGTCCACGGCCGCGGGCCGCCCAGGAAATCGCCGACGAGATAATCGGTGTAGCGGCGCATCGCCTGCGCCCAGGCCGGTGCTTCGCAGGGTGTGGCCGTACCGGCTGCGGCTGGATTCATGCTGACCATGTCGATCTCTTGTGGGATCCCGAAGACGGGATTCTACATCGGCGGCGGCATGGCTCCTTTAAACGGTAATGCCCTGTGGGAGCAGTCCGGACCTTCGACGACGAAGTCGGCCGTCATCGCAGAA
Source organism: Gammaproteobacteria bacterium (assembly GCA_029884165.1). GTDB lineage: Bacteria > Pseudomonadota > Gammaproteobacteria > Steroidobacterales > Woeseiaceae > JAOUIH01. Next base: position 7,148 of record JAOUIH010000072.1, read on the forward strand.
GCCCGCACGCGGGCGACAGCCGAAAGGGGTCAGGGTACGAACTGCGCGGCGCATCTTCAGGCGAACGCACGGAATTACTACTCTGACCCCTTGCCTCAGGCACCTGCAGGATGCGGTTCAGTTCTCGGTGAACTCGAAGTGCAACGGGTCCCGGAGGTTCTGTAGCTCCCGGTAGTAATAGAGCGCACCCGGCCGCCGTCCCTTGAATCTCAGTCTCCTGAGGAACTCGAGTTCCTCGTCGGAGATGTTGCCACTCAGTGTCGCGTCGTTCAGGAATGCGGTGAGCCCGGGCTCGTCGTCGTGCAGGATATCAGCGTCCATCTCGACGAAGGCGAACTTCCGGGATTTGCCGGGCGCGAGCCTCTCGTTCAGCGCGATTGCCATGTCGAAAGTCAGGAAGTCGATGTCCCAGCGAGCAATCAGCGGGTCCAGGAACGAAACACAGTCTTCGTTCGACACGTTGAAGATATCGGTATCGAGAAACTCGAGGATAATGACGCGCATCTGCTCATAGCTACGGCCGCTGAGCTTTGCAACCTCGTGCAGCCAGGTCTTGTTGTCGAGCTCGGCACGCGCGACCGGCCCGACCACATCGAGCAGCTTCTGGGTCACCAGCCGTTCGAGTTCGCCGAAAGGATGCCGCTCGAAGATCGCGCGTATCTGCTCGCGCCGTTCGGGCACGCACTTGCGCAATATCAACTCGCGGGTCTCCTTCAGCAGCGGGCCTTCGGCTTCGTCGTATCCGCGCCGCAGTTCGGCGATCCGCTGGGCGCGCGCCAGCGTCGGCAACGCGTTGTTCGACAAGCGGAGGAATGCCCCCATCTTGTCGTAGATGTCCGTCCGGTCGGGCGCTGGCGGCAACTTCTTCCCGGTCAGTAGCTGCGATATGTAGGAATCCGTCACCTCCGCCGCGGCGGCCAGGTCCTTCTGCTCCAGGCCCAGCTCCTTGAGGCGCGCCTTGATTACCGTGCATACGTCCATTCGAGCCTCACCAGTTTTACTCTATTGGTTAAGTAGAATTATATTCCCAGAAAGTAATTGACTAATCAAGTAAAGTAATCCAGTATGGCCACCGGATCGAGAGGACTTCAGAAAACATCAAACGAACGAGTTATCTGAGTTGCCCGCTCGGCCATTCGCAAAGACGGAGAACGTCATGTACGCACGCCAGGTTTCAATGGTGTTAAAGCCAGATAGTCGCGCCGCACTCGAACGTAAGATCGAGTCGGACATCCTCCCGCTGCTGCGCAAGCAGAAGGGGTTCCAGGACGAAATCTCGTTCGTCAGCCCGGCCGGCAAGGAAGCATTTGCAGTCAGCCTGTGGGACAACAAGGAAAGTGCCGAAGCGTACAACCGCACCGCGTATCCCCAGGTCTCCGGACTGCTGTCCGGGCTGATCGAAGGCACGCCCCGGGTTCAGTACTACGAGGTCGCCAATTCCACCGCCCATAAGATTTCTGCGAAGCAGCAGGCGGCGTAATTACCCAAGCGACACACCGCAGCAGGCGCATCAAGTGACGCCTGCTGCCACCTGAACAACCAAACTGTATCGGCAACCGGGAATGCAAACACCCCGGTGCCGATCCTTTGCAATACACGTATTCACCGTGCCTTTATCAACAGCCCGCGCAGTCCGGCTCGACATCGTGCGGCGCTGCCACCGCAGGAGCCAACCCATGAAAGCAACCGTCTCAGTCATCTTTTCACTCGCCTTCCTCGCGGCTTTCGCCGGCGCCCCCAGCGCCGCGTGCGCACAAAGCGGAAAGGCTGCAATCCCGGATCACGCGACCGCCAGGGATTACGGCGGTGGCTGGGACTGCGACCACGGTTACCAGAAGCAGGACGCCACCTGCGTTGCCGTGCGTATGCCCGCAAACGCGTACCTGTCGGGATCGGACTACGGCCCCGGCTGGAAATGCACGCACGGATTCCGGTTGGACGGCGGCGCCTGCGTCCAGGTCGAACTGCCGGAGCATGCCTACCTCAATTCGACAGCCGGCGACCAGTGGTCCTGCAACCGGGGCTACCGACAGGAGGGCGAATCCTGCGTAGGCATCCAGGTGCCGGAACACGGCTATCTGACCGGCAATGCCACCGGGTCCGGCTGGTCCTGCGATCGGGGCTACCAGGCCCACGGTGGCGACTGCGTTCCGGTCGCGGTACCAGCCAACGCCTACCTCGCGTTCTCAACCGGCAATGCCGGCTGGAAATGTGATCGCGGCTTTCGCGAAGTCGACGGGCGCTGCGACCCGGTCGCAGTGCCGGAGCAGGGCTACCTGACCGGCGCGTCCTACGGCAAGGGCTGGGAGTGTAATCGCGGCTACCGGCAGGACCGGTCGACCTGCGTCGCCGTCGAACTGCCGGAGAACGCACACCTCGATTTCGCCGGCGACGACTGGGAATGTAACGCTCCGTACCGGAAACGGCACAACGCCTGCGTTCAGCCTGACAGCAGCCAATAGGCCTGATCGGGCAGATAAGCCATGCGGCTACGTAATCCGCACAGACGGGGTTCAGGCTGCGCCCGCTACCGGCTCGAGACCGCAGGCCAAGCTTGGTTCCAACCCGTGAGGCAGGACACGCCGGACCGATCGACGGGTCCGGAAGCCTGGTTCGCGCCGATACGAATTTGCGCACTAACGCCTGATATTTCGAACACCCGGATGCCAGGGCAGCGTATAGTCACCCGAGGGCCACATCCGCCAATCGAGCTTACGGGCCGCAAGCGCCCATATCCTCCGTTATCGGTCATGAACTACACGGGGGGATAGATGAGTACGAGACTTCACGTCGGCAACATTGCGAACTCTGTCGAGGAACTCGAACTCCGGGGGGCGTTCTCCCGTTTCGGCCCGGTCGAAACCGTTGCGATCGCCATGGACAGCATGACGGGTCGCCACAAGGGCTTTGCAACTGTAGTCATGTCCAGTTCCTCGGACGCCGACTCCGCGATCAGGGCAATGAACTTTTCACAGTACGCAGGGCGCACGATAGGGGTAAGCCGGGCCAGGTTGACTGACCACTGCAAATCGACAAACGGCGGCACACCCGGCGATTCGACGAACGTAACCAGGAGCTCGCGGATTTTCGATGAATGAAGCCTACGAATTAATCTCGATCGAACCTGCGGAAGCCCCGGCCAACACGACCGGATCGAACTGGTGCCGCTACCAGATAGGTCAGGGCACCAACCGGATATACGGATTTCGGCAAGGTGACCTTCCCTCGATCACAGAATCGATCGAAGAACTCGTCCTGCGACTGAATGAACGCCGCGGCGGAAAGCTGCGCCGCGTCCACCTGCAGATGTCGAATAGCGTCAAGCCGCAAGCCGCCAAGTAACGCCCCGCGGGCGATCAGTGGAAACGCCCGGCGCTGTTCGCGGTCAGCGATCGCTGCTCCCGGCTATCGGCGACAGGTCGCCACCGGCACCGCCGCTTGCTGCGCGGAACACCTCGTGCGGCGCGAGGCGCTGCCAGAGCAGGCGCGGGTCCTGCGCGAAGATGCGTTCATCCGTGGCCGGCACGACGACCCAGCTGCCTCGAACCAGTTCGTGGTTGAGCTGGCCCGGCGCCCAGCTGGCCATGCCTATGAAAAACCGCAGTTGCGACGTTCCGACGGATACCTCGGCCAGCGCATCGGCGTAGGGCAGCAGGTATACGGTTCCGACGACCGGCTCCGCGTTCGGTGGCGGTGTAGCCGACCGGAGCACCGCCCGGACGCTGTTCATGTCGACCGGACCGCCCCAGTACAGCGTTCCGTCATAGGCGGCAATCTCCTCGTCGTCCGCGAGCAGCTCCTGCGGGTGTACGTCCGTCGGGCGATTGATGACGAGCCCGACGGCACCGCTTGCGTCGTAATGCAGCAGCAGGACGACCGTCCGGGTAAAGAGGTCGCCATGAATCACCTCCGTCGCGACCAGCAGCTTGCCCTTCGCGGGCCGCTCGTCCGCGGCAACCGTCCCCGGCAGCAGGCTTGCAGCGAGCACCAGCGATATGAGTATGCGGGCCATCCTGCTCGCCAGTATAGGCAACGCGGCAACCGCTCGCATGGCCTGGCACCGGTCGCGCGCAGGGCGCGCTCCTGCGAAGCAGGCTTCGGCAGGAGCCCGCCTGGCGGGCGACCGAGCTTGTCATTGCGAGGCGCGAAGCGCCGAAGCAATCTCCCGACCGTCATGCCGCCGCCCGGAGATTGCTTCGTCGGCCTGCGGCCCCCTCGCAATGACGGGCAGATGATTTGCGCCTCCCCGCAACGACGGCAGTGCCTGTGGGAGCGGGCCCCGGCCCGCGACGGAAGAGTCGGCCGTCAGGACGGCCTCCCACAGGGCGAGGATGTTGCTGCTGTGGGAGCGGGTCCTGACCCGAGACAGCGAAGTCGGCCGTCATCGCAGGAGCCTGCCTTGCGGGCGACCGAGCTTGTCATTGCGAGGCGCGAAGCGCCGAAGCAATCTCCCGACCGTCACGCCGCCGCCCGGAGATTGCTTCGTCGGCCTGCGGCCTCCTCGCAATGACGGGCAGATGATTTGTGCCTCTTCGCAACGACGGCGGTGCCCGTGGGAGCGCGTCCTGACCCGCGACACGAAGTCGGCCGTCATCCCGAAAGCCCGCGCCCTGTGAATGACCGATCGAAACGCCCGGCAACGATCGCGCGCAGGGCGCGCTCCTGCAGGAGCCCGTGCTCGAGCGCGACGCACACGCCGATCAGGCCAGGCCCCACAGCCCCTGCGCTTTCATGCGCGCTGCGACCTCTCGACCGTCGATCGCTTGTACGCCGATCCCTGCATCAAGCGCGATGGCCGCGGCCGTGCCCGCCGCCTGGCCCATCGCCATACACTGCGGCATGCCGCGGATGGACGCGAAGGCGACCGGGTCGGCCGATACGTTCCGCCCCGCGAACAGCAGGTTCGGGATTCCTGCCGGCACCAGGCAGCGAAAGGGAAGCGTGTAGTACGCGCTGTCGGCAACGGCGGCGTCATGCGTCATGGCGCCTTCGCCGCGCATGACGTCGTCGATCGGGTTCGCGCAGGCGACGATGCCGTCGGCGAATTTCGTGGCCGCCGCGATATCGCGGCCGGTCAGGCGGTAGAGTCCCTCGAGCTTGCGGGTCTCGCGGACGCCGACCGTCGGACCGAGACTGGTCATCCAGGCGTTGCCGAACCCCGGCACTTCGTCGCGCAGGAAAGCGAGGAGTTCCCGGCAGCGCCGGCGCCCTTCCTGGGTTGCGCGTGCGATCTCGTCGGGTTTCGTGCCGTCGACGCCGCGAATGATCACCGAGTTGCAGAACACAGTGTCGCGATGAAAGCCTTTCATCATGTAGATCTTTGCGAGATCCGGATGCAGCCGGCCGGCGGCCACGCCGCGTTCCGCGTGCCGCGTGAAATAGGGATCGCCCTCGGCGAAGACGGTGTCCCACGGCGCGTTGACCAGCAGGAAGGACAGGGTAACGCCCATCATCTTGCCGCTGGCGTCGCCGAGTTCGTAGGGCACGCCCGCCTGCGCGGAGATGTCGCCGTCGCCCGAGCAGTCGATGACGAGGCTTGCGCGCACGACGCTTGGTCCATGCCGGTCGTGAAAGCGGACGGCATCGATCCGTGAACCATTCACCTGCGGTGCCGTGGCCACCGTGTTCAGATGGACGCGGATACCGGCCTCCTCGAGCATCTCGAACATGACGACCTGCGCCATGTCCGGGTCGTAGACGATCTCGCGCCCGAAATTCTCCAGGGTGCAGGGTCGTGTTTCCGCGGCCGGCGGCGTGAGCCCGGCGAGACGGTCCCGGAGCTCCGCGATCAGGCCGCCGACGATCTCGTCACGCGGATAAGCGCCGCCCCAGGGCATGCCCGGGCAGAAGGCCATGACGCCGCCGATCTTCGCGCCGGCCTCCATCAGCACGACACCGAGGCCCTGGCGCCCGGCCGCGACCGCCGCGCCGAAGCCGGCGACTCCGCCGCCGATCACCAGCAGGTCGGCCTGCAATTCCGCTCTCATCCAGCTATCTCCGCGACCACCTGCCGCCCGGGCATTATGGCGCGGTTCGGGATTCAGGAGGAAAGGGGCAGCGGAAAGAGGCTGGCGGCGGGCTACCGTTCACTGGCTGCTCGCCCAAACCGACCCGGCGCGGCCTTGCCAGCAGGCTCAGTTCACTCGTAGCGCAGCGCCTCGATCGGGTTCAGGCGCGACGCCTTGACCGCCGGCAGCATACCGAACACCAGCCCGACCGCCGTGCAGAACAGCAGGCTGATCACCGCCCACTCGACCGGCACGGCGGCCTCGAACGAGGAGGATAAGCCGAGCTTCACCATCGCGTTGCCGATGCCGAATCCCAGCGCGACGCCGATGATGCCGCCAAGGTTGCACAAGACGACAGCCTCCAGCAGGAACTGGCGCAGGATGAACTGCGGCTTGGCGCCGAGCGATTTACGGATACCGATTTCCTTCGTCCTCTCCGTGACCGATACCAGCATGATGTTCATGATGCCGATGCCGGCCACGATGAGCGCGATCGTACCGATCACGAATGCGCCCGCCTTGACCCCGGCCGTCATCTGGTTGAATTGGCGGATCGAACTCTCGGAATTGAAGTAGGAGAAGTTGTCCTCTTCGGCCGGCCGGACGCCTCGCACGCGCCGCAGTACCGCCCGTGTCTCCTCGATCGCGTCGGCCACGATGTCCGGAGACCGCGCGTGCACGGTAATGTTCACCGAGCGCGGAAAGCCTTCCCTGTCCGTCATACCGTAAGTATTGACGAAGGTCGTAACCGGCATCAGGACGTAGCTGTCATAGCTCTGGTTGAACGCGGATTGCTTCTCGTCGAACACACCGACGATCTTGTACTGGCGGCCGTCCACCCGTATGTCCCGGCCGACCGGATCCACGAACGGAAACAGCCGCTCGGCGATCGCATAGCCGATGACGACGACCTTGCGGCCGGCCCGCACGTCCATCTGGGAGATGTTGCGGCCCAGGCCGACGAAATGGGTGTTGTTCTGCGGATACTCCGGCGTGCCCCCGACGATCGAGATGTTGTCGTTGGTCTCCTCGCCGCGGTACTCCGCCTTAAAACCGAATTCCCAGAGCTCCGCGCCGACGATGTCGACCGACTCGACGTGGTCGCGTATCGCCTGCGCGTCTTCCAGCGTCATGGGCGGGCGCCGCATGGCCTTGCGCCGCTCCTCGTCCGTGGAGAAGCCGGCAGGCCATTTCTGTACCTGGAAGGTTTGCGCGCCCAGCACGCTCATTTCCTTTTCCATCGTGCCCTGTACGACGGAAATGCCGGTCATCACGGCCATGATGGAGGCGACGCCGAGGACGATGCCGACGAGCGTCAACGATGATCGCAGCTTGTTGGTGGTGATCGCCTGCAGCGCCATCCGGATCGTATCCTGCATCAGCATGCTGCTCTCCTACTCGTAACGTAGCGCTTCGATCGGGTCGAGTTTCGCGCCTTTCCAGGCCGGCACCAGTCCCGAAAACACGCCGACGACAATGGCAACGACGATGGACGTAACCGCGATGCCGGGCGAGATGCTGGCCGGTATCAGGCCGCTTGCGTTGATGGCAACGCTGAGACCCGCCGCAATCGTGATGCCTATGAGCCCACCGATCAGGCAGATTGCGGCGGACTCGAACAGGAACTGCATCAGGATGCTGCGCGGCTTGGCGCCTATAGCCTTGCGGATGCCGATTTCGCGCGTCCGCTCCGTGACCGAAACGAACATAATGTTCATCACCCCGATGCCGCCGACAAACAACGAGATGCTCGTGACCAGCAGGCCGATGCCGAGTACCGCGCCAACCACGCTGTTGAAGGCGCCCAGCAGCGAGTCGAGCTTGTTTATCGAGAAGTTGTCGGGCTCCGAGGGCCGGAGTTTCCGTATCTTTCGCATCTCGCCGATGACTTCGTACTCGAGGTCTTCTATGCCGGCGATGGTCGGTGCCTTGACGGCGATGTCGACATCCGAGTTCCTGCGCCCGCCGAAGTTCTTGACGAAGGTCGAAATCGGAATGAACACCTGGCGATCGAAATTCGGTCCGCCGAAAGTCTGTCCACCCTGGACTTCCATGACGCCGGCCACCCGGTAGCGGTACCGGCCGATGTTGATCTCCTTGTTGAGCGGGTCGATCTCACCGAACAGGTCAGCCGCGATCTCGCTGCCGATGATCACGATGTTCTTTTTGTAGCGAACGTCGAATTCCATGATGAAACGCCCGATTGCCGGCATGCGGTCGGACGTCGAAGGCATTTTCTCGGTCGTGCCGATGATGTCGACCCCCTCGAGCGTCCTTGCCTGAAAACGCAGGTCCTGGCGGTTGTGCATCGACGGGTTCACGATGGCCCGTCGCTCGAAGGCGCGTTCCAGGGCCTGGGCCTCGGCGAGGTCCAGGTTCGGCCGGTTGCGGAACAGGAAGAAGTCGTTCATGACGATCCACGGCATGCGCGAGACGTAGATCACGTCCGCCCCGATCGCGGCAGCGCCCTGGCGGAACGCGGCCTGCATGCCGTTGAAGGCCGTCATCGTCGTCGTGACGGCGACGATGCCGATGATGATACCCAGCGTCGTCAGCACGCCGCGGGCTTTGTTCGCGATGATCGCGCTCCAGGCGATTTTGAGGGACTCGACGATGTCGATGAGGATCTTCATGCCGCCTGCACGTCGCCGTTGCGAACGTCGGATTCTATCTGCCCGTCGCGCAGTCGAATGGTCCGTAGTGCGTGCTGCGCGACGTGGTCCTCGTGCGTGACAAGGATGATCGTCTGGCCGGACGAGTGCAGTTCGTCGAACATGCGCATGATCTCGTCACCGGTCTTGCTGTCCAGGTTCCCGGTCGGCTCGTCGGCGAGGACGATCGACGGGTTGAAGACGAGTGCGCGTGCTATTGCGACCCGCTGCCGCTGGCCTCCCGATAGCTCGTTCGGCCGATGCTTCATGCGATCGGCAAGGCCCACCTGCTCGATCGCGCGCTCGGTACGCCTGCGGCGTTCCTGTCGCGGAACGCCGCCGTATATCAATGGCAGTTCGACGTTGTGAAAGATATCGGCCCGCGGTATCAGGTTGAAGGTCTGGAAAACGAAGCCGATCATGCGGTTGCGGATCTCCGCGAGCTCGCTCTCCGACTTCTCGGCGACCATCTGGCCGTCGAGCGAATATGTACCGCTCGTCGGCACGTCGAGGCAGCCGATGATGTTCATCAGCGTCGATTTGCCGGAACCCGACGGCCCCATGATTGCTACGTACTCGTTGCTCCGTATATCGAGTGAGACGCCACGCAGGGCGTGCACGTATGTCTCGCCCATCTGGTAGGTCTTGACGACATCGCGAATCGTCAATATCGACCGGTCGGATGCTCGATTATTCATCCCCGGTCTCCGCTCAGGCCTCTGAGCCGGCCTTCTTGTCGTTGTTGATCGTGACCTGCATACCGTTGCCCAGGTCCGACGATATGGCCCGGTAGCTGCCGGTTATCACTTCCTCGCCCTCGTCGACACCCGACAGGATCTCGATCAGGTCATCGCTCTGGATGCCCGTCTGAACCTGCCTGGCCGTCGCCCGGCCGTCGCCGTCAACGACGAATACGATCTCGACGAAGCCGTCCCGGTCCGCGGTAAACCGTTTCTCGGCGTCTGCGACTTCCTCGCCTTCGAGCGTCAGCTGGTCGATCGTGCGCACCGCCACGCACTGAATCGGTACGCCGATGACGTCGGCGCGAGTCTCCGTGCTTATATCCGCGCTGGCCGTCATGCCCGGGCGCAGCCTCGAGATATCCTCACCCTCGATTGCTATCTTAACCTCGAACTCGGTCTTCTGGTTGGTCGTGCCTGCCTCGGACGTATTCGCGGTATTGGCTATCTCGTATACCGTGCCTCGCAGCTTCACGCCGAAAAGCGCATCGACTTCGATTTCGGCCTCCTGGCCGAGCTGCACGCTGACGATGTCATTCTCGTCGACGTTGACCTGCGCCTCCATCTCGGTCAGGTCCGCGATGACCATGATGAGGTCCTCCTGGAACTGCGAGCCGATGGCGATCTCACCTTGTTCCTTGTCGAGGTCGGAAATCGTGCCCGACATG
>JAOUIH010000073.1 GCA_029884165.1 Gammaproteobacteria bacterium
CACTGCAAATCGCCTCGGAGATCGACTTTTCGCTCGACGAACTCCGCTATACCTATCCCCGCGAACTGGTGCCGGATGGTGAAACACCGTCCGCTTACCTGCGGCACCTGACCGAGCGGGGCATGCGACTGCGCTGGCCGGACGGTCCGCCGTCGAAGGTCGTGGAACTCGTCGAGCACGAACTCGAACTGATTGCCGATCTCGAGTACGAGTCCTACTTTCTGACTGTGCACGACATCGTCGCCTTCGCCAGGCGCCAGGGCATCCTGTGCCAGGGTCGGGGCTCGGCGGCCAATTCCGCCGTCTGTTTCTGCCTCGGTATCACCGAGGTAGACCCGGGTCGCATGGCGATGCTGGTGGAGCGCTTCATCTCGCGTGAGCGCAACGAGCCGCCGGACATCGATGTCGACTTCGAACACGAGCGGCGCGAGGAGGTGATCCAGTACATCTACGCAAAGTACGGGCGCGATCGCGCGGCCCTGGCCGCTACGGTCATCACTTACCGGCCGCGCAGCGCGTTGCGCGACGTCGGCAAGGCGCTCGGGCTCGGCGTCGTGCAGGTCGACCGGTTGGCGCGATCGATGCAGTGGTGGGATGGCGGGGAGGTCGACGAAAGCCGAGTGCTCGAGGCGGGGCTGGATCCTGCGAGCCCGGTCATACACCGCCTGCTCTGGCTCGTACGCCAGCTGGTCGGGTTCCCGCGGCATCTGTCGCAGCACGTCGGCGGTTTCGTGATTTCGGACGGGCCGCTGGCGGAACTGGTCCCGGTCGAGAACGCGGCCATGGTGGATCGCACCGTGATCCAGTGGGAGAAAAACGATCTCGAGGATCTCGGCCTGCTGAAGGTCGACGTGCTGGGGCTCGGCATGCTGACGGCGATACGCCGCAGCTTCGACCTGATCCGCGGTTACGACGGCCGCCATTACACGCTGGCGACCGTACCCGCGGAGGACCCGCGCGTTTACGACATGATCTGCAACGGCGATACGACCGGCGTATTCCAGATCGAATCGCGCGCGCAAATGGCCATGCTGCCGCGTCTCAAGCCACGCTGCTATTACGACCTGGTCATCGAGGTGGCGATTATCCGGCCCGGCCCTATCCAGGGCGACATGGTGCATCCCTACCTGCGCAGGCGCAGCGGCGAGGAGGCCGTGAGTTATCCGAGCGAGGCGGTGCGCGACGTCCTGCAGCGCACGCTCGGCGTGCCGATATTCCAGGAACAGGTCATGCAGCTCGCCGTCGTGGCGGCGGGATTCACGCCCGGCGAGGCGGACCAGCTGCGTCGTGCGATGGCCGCCTGGAAACGGCGCGGCGGTCTCGGGCCGTTCGAGGACAAGCTGATTCGAGGCATGCGGGCACGCGGTTACACGGAGGAATTCGCGCGCCAGATTTTTCACCAGATCCAGGGCTTCGGCGAGTACGGCTTCCCCGAGTCGCATGCGGCGAGTTTCGCGTTGCTCGTTTACGTGTCGGCGTGGCTCAAGTGCCACGAACCGGCGGCGTTCACCTGCGCGCTGCTGAACAGCCAGCCGATGGGTTTCTACTCGGCCTCCCAGCTGGTGCAGGATGCCGCTCGTCACGGCGTCGAGGTGCGGCCGGTGGACGTCAACGCGAGCGGCTGGGACTCGAGCCTGGAGGAGGGTAGAAACGGCCGCCCGGCGCTGCGCCTCGGACTGCGGCAGGTCAAGGGCCTGGCGGAGGAGGCCGGGCTCGGGCTCGAGGTCGAGCGCTGCGAGTCCGGGCGATACGCCAGCGTGCAGACGCTCGTCGAGCGCTGCAGGATATCGCGCCGCGACCTGGATGCGCTCGCGGCGGCCGGCTCGCTGGCTTCGCTGGAAGGGCACCGGCATCGCGCACGCTGGACCGTCAGTGGCGTCGAGGAGCCGACGCCCCTATTCCCGTCAATGGATCGCTACGAAGCGGCGCCGATGCTGTGCAGGCCGACCGAGGGGCAGGACATCGTCGCGGACTACCGGAGCCTCGGCCTGACGCTAGGGCGACACCCGATGCGCCTGTTACGCAGCCGCCTGGACGCGTGGCGCTACGTGCCGGCCGGACGCCTCGGCAGGCAGGCCGACGGACGCCCGATCCGGGTGGCGGGCCTCGTCATTACGAAGCAGCGCCCGGGGACGGCGAGCGGCGTCACCTTCGTTACGCTGGAGGACGAGACAGGCTGTATCAACTTGATTGTCTGGAAGAAAATTGCCGATGAGCAGCGGCCGATCCTGCTGAATGCACGCCTGATGGGCGTCGAAGGGCAGCTGCAGATCGAGGGCAAGGTGATCCACGTGGTCGCGCGAACGCTGTTCGATCACAGCTCGCTGCTCGGCGAGCTCAGCATACGGTCCCGGGACTTTCGCTGAGGCCCTTCAGTCCTCGTCGTCGAAATCGATGGCAAACGTATCGTCGAGTTCGCGCGACTCCGCGAGCTCTTCCAGGCGGCGGCGGATCTCTGCCTTGCGGCGCGCATCCCGGTTCTGTGACTTCTCGAATTCTGCGACCAGTTTCTCGACGTTGACCTCCATGGAGATGTCGGTCTCGCTGAACGTGTCGTCCGCAATGACGACCGTCTGGGTCCCGACCTCTTCGTCGAGATCATCGAAATCGTCGTCGTCTGAATCGCTATCGTCGCTTTCGTCGTCCGCTACTTCGTCGTCGAGATCGTCGTCGAAGTCATCGTCGTCATCAATTTTTCCGCGATCGGGACCAGCGTTCATCCAGGTGTTCTCGATATTGACCGCCGTGTTGGACAGGTTCCGGTTACCCCGGCTGGATTTTGCAGCGTCGCGATTGTATACCGCGAAACACCGGGGCACGCAAGGACGTCCTGCCCGCATCGGCGATGTTCCGAGTGCGCTCTCCGAAACGGCTTTCGGCGGCGGGCCGCGGCTAACGGATAAGGTTGTTGATTTCGAAGATCGGCAGCAGGATCGCCAGCACGATCAGCAGGACGACGCCGGCCATTATGATGACCAGCAGTGGCTGCATGATACCGAGCAGCGTCGTAACCAGGTTGTCGACTTCACGTTCCTGGTTGGCGGCCGCACGCGACAGCATTTCCTCCAGCCGCCCGCTCGCTTCGCCGCTCGCGATCAGGTGGGTCGTCATTGGCGGGAACAGCCGGCTGGTTTCGAGCGATCGACTGATCATTGCGCCTTCGCGGACGCGCAGGGAGGCCTCGCGTACCGCCTCGCGCATCGGTATGTTCACGACGACCTGGGCGGCAATGCGAAGCGAGTCGAGGATGGGCACGCCGCTGCCCGCCAGTATGGACAGCGTCTGCGTGAAGCGTGCGGTGTTGATGCCCTGCGTAAGGCTGCCGACCACCGGCAGCCGCAGCAGCAACCTGTGGTAGCGCCGCTTCGGGCCCTCACGCCGCAGTATCCGCCGCGTGCCGAAAAAAACGACTCCTGCCGCAATGATCAGGAGCAGCCAGTGGTTTCTCAGGAAGTCGCTCGATCCGATCATGATGCGCGTGAGGAGCGGGAGCTCGGTTTCGTATCGTTCGAAGATGTAGACGACCTTCGGCACGACGTAGGCCAGCATGAAACTGATGATGGCGACGGCCGTAACGACCAGCGCAACCGGGTAGATCAGCGCATTGCGGATCTGTTGCTGCAGCACCTGCCGGGACTCGGTGAATTCCGCGAGGCGCTCGAGTACTGCATCCAGGTGACCCGACTGCTCGCCGGCCGACACCGTTGCCCGGTAGAGTTCCGGAAAGGCGCTGGGAAATTCGCCGAGGCCGTCGGCCAGGGTGTGGCCCTCCATGACCCGGGACCGGACGCCGAGCAGGATGCTCTGGGTGCGCGGCTTGTCATTCTGCTGGCCGACGGCGAGCAGCGCTTCTTCGAGCGGCAGGCCGGACTGTGTCAGCGTCGCGAGCTGCCGGGTCAGCAGCGCGAGATCCTTGGCCGACAGCCCGCGCCTCAGGCTGAACTGCCACTGGCGGCGGGACTCCTGCTGGACGACCTCGGTGACCTCGACCGGCAGCAGGTGCCGTTCACGCAGCAGCTGGCGGACGTGCTTTGCCGTATCGCCCTCGATCAGCCCGTGCGCTTCTTTGCCGGACCGGTCCAGGGCCGTGTATTCGAATGCTCCCATCTTGTGTGCCTGGTTCCTGGGTGAGCGGCGCTGCGATCAGTCCGACCGGGTGACGCGCAGGACTTCGTCCAGGGTCGTGACGCCGTCGAGCACCTTGCGGCGGCCGTCTTCCTGGATGCCGGGTCCCATATTCCGGGCATGGCGTTCGAGCTGCTGTTCGCTGGCGCCGTCGTGGATCATGGCGCGCATCTCGTCGTCGACGGCTATGAGTTCGTAGATGCCGGAACGGCCGCGGAATCCCCCGCCGTCTACGCCGACGGCGGCCCGGTAGATCGTCGGGGGATTTTCCGGGTCGACACGCAACATTCGGCACTCGTATTCGCTGGCGACATACGGGATCTTGGTCGCGTCATCCAGCACGCGCACGAGGCGCTGGGCCAGGACGCCGATCAGGCTCGAGGACAGCAGGAACGGTTCTACGCCCATGTCGCGTAGCCGGGTGACCGCGCCGACCGCGGTATTCGTGTGCAGGGTCGAAAGGACGAGGTGGCCAGTGAGGCTCGCCTGTACCGCGATTTCGGCGGTCTCGAGGTCGCGGATTTCGCCAACCATCACGACGTCAGGGTCCTGGCGCAGGATCGCCCGCAAGCCCTTGGCAAACGTCATCGAGACCTTGGTGTTGACCTGCGTCTGACCGATGCCGTCTATGAAGTACTCGATCGGATCCTCGACCGTCATGATATTGCGGCTCTGGTCGTTGATCCGTTCCAGGGCGGCGTACAGGGTCGTCGTCTTGCCCGAACCGGTAGGCCCGGTGACGAGGATGATTCCGTGTGGCCGGTGGATCAGGTTGTCCATGACCTGGCGCGATTTCTCGTCCATGCCCAGCGACATCAGGTCGAGCCGGCCCGCCTGCTTGTCCAGGAGGCGCAGGACGACCCGCTCGCCGTAGCCCGACGGCATCGTCGATACCCGCACGTCGACCGCGCGGCCCGCGATGCGCAGGGAAATACGGCCATCCTGCGGCAGGCGCTTTTCGGCGATGTCGAGTTTTGACATGACCTTGATTCGCGACACGACCAGGGGCGCGAGTGCGCGGCGTGTCTGCAGCACCTCGTGCAGCACGCCGTCGACCCGGAAGCGCACGCCGAGCCGGTTTTCGAACGGCTCGATGTGCACGTCGGAGGCGTTGTCCTTGACGGCTTCCGTCAGTACCGCGTTGATGAAGCGAATGATCGGTGCGTCATCGTCGCTTTCGAGCAGGTCTGAGGGCTCCGGCAGTTCCTGGGCTACCTGGAGCAGGTCGGTGCTCTCGTCCAGGTTGCCGACCATCTGCATGGCCTTGTGGCTGCCATGCTCGTAGGTCTGCTGCAGCATCGCATCGAAAGCCTCGTTGGAGACGCGGGTCAGTTTCAGCGGTACGCCGGCGAAGCGGCGCGCTTCGGCCAGGCTGAGCGGGGATGCGCCGCTGCGATAGACGGCGTCCGCGCCGGCGTCGCCTATCTCCCGGATCAGCACGCCATGGCGCTTCGCAAACGAGAACGGCAGCAGGCGCTCGGTGGCCGCCCCGTTCCCGGCCTGTGCGGCCGTGGGCGTCGTCTCCAGCGTCAGTTCGGCAGCATCATCCATCGTTCGTCGTCACACCGCTCAGTTCTGGTTTGCATCGGCAGGGGGCGTCATTGCCGGGGTCACGCCCAGTTCCTCGATAGGCGGCAGCACCGGCCGTTCCTCGCCGGGCATGATGGCGACGCGGCCGCCCTTGCCGCCGCGGCCTTGCTGCTGAACGTCGCGGATGTAGTTGTACTTGGCATTCGTTTCGATCGAAGTTGCCACGTTGTCACGCAGGATCTTGGGCCGAATGAATACCATCAGGTTCGTCTTTATCTTGTCGGTCTTGCGGGCCCGGAACAGGGCACCGATGACCGGGATGCTGCCCAGTACCGGCACTCGCTGGTCGCTCTCGCGGAGCTGGTCCTCCAGGAGGCCGCCGAGCACGATGATTTCGCCGTCCTCGACGATGACCGTCGTTTCGATCGTGCGTTCGTTCGTAATCAGGTCGACCGCGCCCTCCGCGGACTGGGCGATAGCTGATATTTCCTGTGAGATCTTGAGCAGGAGCGAATCGCCCTCGTTGATCTGCGGAGTTATCGTCAGCTTGACGCCTACCTGCTCGCGCTGGATGGTCTGGAACGGGTTGATCGCACCGCCCACGCTGCCGGTATTCGAAAACGATCCGGTGACGAACGGCACCTCCTGTCCCACGTTGAGGCTCGCCTCCTCGTTGTCCGTCGTTACGATCGACGGTGTCGAAATGATGTTGGTGTCGGCGTCGCCTTCCAGCGCCCTAAGGATCGCCGCGAAACTGACTCCCTGGTCCCGGATGCGGCCGACTCCGACAGTGATGCCGGTGCCTATCAGCCCGCCCGCATTCGCGGCGCCGCCCTCGCCGGCGGCGGCGCCGGCGAGCTGGACGACGCCTGGCCCGAAATCAGGGAAGTTGGTCGCGCCCAGCGGGTTCGTGCCGCTGCTGTCGGTCGCAGCCCAGGTGACGCCGAGCTCGGCGGTCCGGTCGGCAATGACTTCGACGATGATGGCTTCGACCAGCACCTGCGCCCGGCGGATGTCGAGCTTGTCGACGATGCTGGTCATGGACCGCATCATCTTCGGCGGGGCGGTCACGACTATCGCGTTGGTCTGCGTGTCGGCCCAGATGCTGACCTGGCTCGCCCCGCCCGCCGATGCGCCTGCGGGGGCGCCGGCGCCCGCGGTGCCCGTCTGCTGCTGGGTGAAATGCTGCTGCAGCTTGGTCGCGAGTTCCTCTGCATCGGCGTAACGCAGGTAACGCACCTGCGTGTCGCCGCCGTCTTCGAGCGGTGTATCGAGGTGAGCGATGATGGCGCGCAGCCGCAGCCGCTCGCTCTTGTCGCCGCCGATCAGGACGCTGTTGGTCCGGGCATCGGCGACGAGGCTGGTCGTCACCGGCGCACCGTCGGCCCGCGGCGTCTGGCTCAGCGCCGTCAGCACCCGCACGACCTCGGCGGACGAGGCGTGCTGCAACGGCACGATTTCGATGTCGTCGTCATTCGACTGGTCGATGCGGCGGATGATCGCGATCATCCGGGTCACGTTGCTGGCCCTGTCCGAGATGATCAGCATGTTCGACCCGGGGTGCGCAGCGAGATGACCGTATTGCGGGATCAGGGGGCGGAGTATCGGCACGAGTTGCGCGGCGCCTACGTTCTGCACCTGGATGACCTGGGTGACGATGTCGTCGTCCGAGGCGCCGTCGGCGCTGAGGTAGCCGGGAAACTGCCGCACGCTGGCGTCCGGGATGATCTTGGTGATGTCGCCTGCCGGCACGGCGGCGAATCCGTGTACCGCCAGTATCGACAGGAATGCCTCGTAAAAAGCCTCCGGTGACATCGGCGTCGACGAAAGCATCGTGACTTCGGCACGCACCCGCGGATCGACGATGAAATTCTTGCCGGTCACCGCGCTGACCGCCTGGACGATGGCGCGCAAATCTACCCCGACGTAATTCGGCGTGATCGACTGCTGCTGTGCCTGTAGTGCCGGGAAAGTTGCGAGCCCCAGGACGAGCGCCATCAGCAGGTGCCGGGTACGATTCCTCGTTTTGTTCAGCTTTGTTTTCAAGATCGTGCCTACTGTTCGGGTTCTTCGACTGAGATCTGGCTGGTTGTCAGAACCAGCACCTGCGGCTGTCCGTTTCTTTCGACGGTTACGGAGACCTGGTCCGCCTCTCCGAGACTCTGGAATATCTGCATCGCCTGCTGTGGATCGGTCAGCGCCTGGCCGTCGATATCCTTGATCAGGTCACCCGGGCGCAGCCCGAGTGCGGCGAACTGCTTGCGGTCGCGGCCCGGGTAGACCCTGTAGCCCTGCTGCTGACCGCCTTCAAAATAGGGCGTTGGGCGGATGATGTCGGCGAGCTTGGTCACGTTCTGGCTGACCAGGTCCTGGATGCTCTGGGTTTCGTCCCCGAGGTCGTCCGTCGCCGTCCGGTTGACCGCCGTCTGCTGGCGAATGACGGGAGCCGTCGTCTTCGGGAAGTCCTTCGGGAGCTTGAGCACCTCGAGCGCCCCGCTTCGGTTGAGTACCACGCGGTCGGCGTAGACGGCATGGAGCGTGGTTCCCGCGGCAACGGCGTCGTTGATCGTGTAGACCTTTTCCTCGTTGCGGTTGTCCGCAATGATCGCCACGGTCAGCCGGTTGTCGGTGCCCGCCATGGTTCCCTTGAGCGTCAGGGCGAGCCGCGTTTCGGCCAGTTCCTCGAGGGGTTCGTCGGGTACGACGGCAACGGCGTCTGCTGCAGACGCTTCCCCGAACAGGTGGGCGGCGACGATCGTCTGGACGTCGGCGGAGGCGGGCGAGCGCCCGAGGCCGGCACCGACAGGCGGCGCTACGGTCAGGGTGTCACCGGCGCCCGAACCGGGAACCAGCATCCAGACGATGCGCGCGAGTTGCCAGGCGATCAGCGCGATCAGGACGAAGACGACCCACGGCGGCAGGCGCCCGTTCAGGATCGCGATCAGTCGATCCCGGTCCAAGTTGCTGAAATCCGCCCATTTTGCCTGGATCGCCATGCTCGATGTTACTGCTGTCGCGACGCCCCGGTGCTTCCATTGGCGCGCGTCACCGTCCGTAGTTGTGATGGATTCCGATGATACGGTGTTGCCGGTACAGCTAACAAGGGGTGAAAAATGTAAAAAAATCAATTGCGGCAAGCATATACCGGTGGCTGGCGGCCGCCGCGAGGCGCCGGCTGCCGCAAAGCGCCGAAAAATGCGAAACGGTCTTGGATAACGGCCGGGCAGGCCCATATATAATGGCGACTGAAACTTCGGGCATTAACAGCGATACGAGGCGGCGCGGGCCTCGGTACCAGGGGACCATGTCGGAACACAAGCCATCGGACGACAACGGCATCAATCACGGGCTTGCGGTCGAGGAATCGCGTCCCAAGCTGAAACGTCCGCCTTTGTACCGGGTCATACTGGTCAATGACGACTTCACCCCGATGGAATTCGTGGTTGATGTCCTGCAGTCGATTTTCGGCATGGAGAGGACGAGGGCCACGCGGGTCATGCTGGAGGTGCATACGAAGGGCAAGGGCATCTGCGGCGTATATACCTACGAGATCGCCGAGACAAAAGTGGCGCAGGTGATGACGGTCGCGCGGCAGCAGCAGCATCCGTTGTTGTGTACCATGGAGGAGGCGTAAAGCCTCGGATTCGAACCGAAAGAAACGACCACATGCTCAGTAGCGAATTGGAATTTTGCCTGCAGGCGGCTTTCGAAAGCGCCAAGGAGCGCCGTCACGAGTTCATGACGGTCGAGCACCTGCTGCTCGCGTTGCTCGACATTCCCAAGGTTCACGAGATTCTGAAAGCCTGTCACGCGAACGTCGTAGAACTCCGGCGGCAGCTCGACGAGTTCGTCGACGAGGCCACGCCGCTGATGGCGCCGGACTATGACGGCGAGGTGCAGCCGACCCTGGGCTTCCAGCGCGTGCTGCAGCGTGCCGTGTTTCATGTGCAATCCAGCGGCAAGAAGGAAGTCACAGGCAGCAACGTCCTGGTCGCCATATTCAGCGAAAAGCAGTCGCAGGCCGTCTACTTCCTGGGCCTGCAGAATGTCTCCAGGCTCGACGTCGTAAACTACATTTCCCATGGCATGCCGCAGGTGCCGGGCGAGTCGGGCGAGGGCCAGCGCGAGGGGGCCGTCGAAACCGACGGCGAAT
This sequence comes from Gammaproteobacteria bacterium, assembly GCA_029884165.1. Classification (GTDB taxonomy): domain Bacteria; phylum Pseudomonadota; class Gammaproteobacteria; order Steroidobacterales; family Woeseiaceae; genus JAOUIH01. The sequence goes on from JAOUIH010000073.1 coordinate 9,809, forward strand.
CGGAAGCGAGCGCGCTCGAGAAATACGCGACGAACCTCAATCAATTGGCGGTGGACGGCAAGATCGACCCGCTGATTGGGCGGGAACTCGAGATCGAGCGCACCGTGCAGATCCTGTGCCGCCGGCGCAAGAACAACCCGTTGTTCGTGGGTGAGGCAGGCGTCGGCAAAACGGCCCTGGCCGAGGGCCTGGCCCGCATGATCGTCGAGGAGCGAGTGCCGGAGATCCTGTCCAGGAGTACCATCTACGCCCTGGACATGGGCACGCTGATAGCCGGCACCAAGTACCGGGGCGATTTCGAAAAACGGCTGAAGGCCGTTATTGCCGAGGTCAGGAAGGACCCGGGCGCGATCCTGTTCATCGACGAGATTCACACCGTCATCGGCGCCGGCGCGGCATCCGGGGGCGTCATGGACGCTTCGAACCTGATCAAGCCGGTGCTGGCCAACGGCGAAATCCGTTGCATCGGGTCGACGACGTACACCGAGTACCGCGGCATCTTCGAGAAAGATCACGCACTGGCCCGGCGCTTCCAGAAGATCGACGTGCCCGAGCCGACCATCGACGAGACGGTCGCGATTCTGAAGGGACTCAAGTCCCGGTTCGAGGAGCACCACGGGGTCACCTACGAACCCGAGGCCTTGCAGGCTGCCGCGGAACTGGCGGCGAAGTACATCAACGATCGGCACCTGCCGGACAAGGCCATCGACGTTATCGACGAGGCCGGCGCGAACCAACGTCTCAAGCCCGTCGCGGAGCGCGAAGGCCGGGTTACGGTGACGATGATCGAGAATATAGTCGCCAAGATGGCGCGCATTCCGCCGAAGAGCGTGTCGGCGTCCGACAAGGACGCCATGCGCACGCTGGAGCGGGACCTGAAGCTGGTCATATTCGGCCAGGACAAGGCGATCGAGGCGCTCAGTTCGTCCATCAAGATGGCGCGATCGGGGCTCAATGACGATAACCGGCCGATCGGCTCCTTCCTGTTTGCCGGTCCCACCGGCGTGGGCAAGACCGAGGTGACCCGCCAACTTGCCCTCATCCTGGGCGTCGAGCTGATTCGCTTCGATATGTCCGAGTACATGGAGCGGCACACGGTCTCGCGCCTCATCGGCGCGCCGCCGGGCTATGTCGGTTTCGACCAGGGCGGATTGCTGACCGAAGCCGTCAGCAAGAACCCGCACGCCGTCGTCCTCCTCGACGAAATCGAGAAAGCCCATCCGGAGGTCTTCAACCTGCTGCTGCAGGTCATGGACCACGGTACGCTGACGGACAACAACGGACGGAAGGCCGATTTCCGCAACGTGGTCCTGGTGATGACCACGAACGCGGGCGCGCAGGAGATGAGTCGCGCATCCATCGGCTTCACGACCCAGGACCACACGACCGACGGCATGACGATCATCAGCAAGATGTTCGCGCCGGAATTCAGGAATCGCCTCGACGCGATTATCCAGTTCGAGCCACTCGATCGCCTGTCGATCGCCCGGGTCGTGGACAAGCTGGTCGTCGAGCTCGAGGCCAAGCTTGGTTCGAACAAGGTGACGCTGGAGCTGGATGACTCGGCTCGCGACTGGATTGCCGAACGCGGCTACGACCCCAAGATGGGTGCTCGCCCGATGGCAAGAGTGCTGCAGGAATACATCAAGCGGCCGCTCGCCGAGGAGCTCTTGTTCGGCAAGCTGGCCGATGGCGGGCACGTGCGTATCGTGGTCGGCGCGAACGACGTACTGGAGCTCCAGGTCGAGAAAGCCGTCAAGGAGCTGGAGCACCTGCCCGGCAGCTGAGCCTGGCAAAAGCAGGCTGTCCGGGCATTCGACCCGGTAACTGGCTGGGATTCGTGGATTGCCCGGCGGCCGGGCGGGACGGTGGCCGGTCAGCGGCCGCGGTAGACGATTCGTCCCTTGCTGAGGTCGTACGGCGTCAGTTCAACGGTTACCGTGTCGCCCGTCAGAATGCGGATGTAGTTCTTACGCATCTTGCCCGAGATGTGGGCCGTCACGACGTGCCCGTTCTCCAGCTCGACCCGGAAGGTCGTGTTGGGCAGGGTCTCGATGACGGTGCCGTCCATCTGCAGGGCTTCTTCTTTTGCCACGATAAATCGGTCTCAGGTTTTTAAGGCCCGCGAATTGTGCAGAAAGCGCCTATCGATTGCAATGCGCAACGCCCGCGGTCACTGTGCCGGATCGAGCCCCGCGGCACAGCGCCGTCGGCCTTCCGGCCACCCGGTTACAGGCTTGCCGGTCCCGCAGTTTCGGTCGAGCAGGGCACGGAATTCGGTTCGCGGAATCGGCTTCGCACCCAGCGTCAGGAGGTGTGGGGAAACGACCTGGCAGTCGAGCAGGCCGCCGCCGCGGGCGATGAGTTCGCGGCACAGGGCGAGCATCGCCGCTTTGGACGCGCCGGCAGTCCGGCTGAACATGGACTCGCCAAAAAAAACGTTGCCCATACCGATGCCGTAAAGCCCGCCGACGAGCTGTTCTTCGTGCCAGACCTCGATCGAGTGGGCCCAGCCCAGCCCGTGCAGGGCCTCGTAGGCGGCGCGCATGCCGGCAGTGATCCAGGTGCCGCGCTGGTGCCGCCTGGGGGCGGCGCATTCGCCGATGACACGGGAGAAACAGTGATTGAAGCTGATCTGGAATCCGGACACTCGCAGCGAGCGGGCCAGCCGCCGCGATACGTGGAATTCCCCCGGTTCCAGCACGCAACGCGGGTCCGGCGACCACCACAGGATTGCCTGGCCCTCGTCGTACCACGGAAAGATACCGTGCCGATAGGCGTACAGCAGGCGGCTCGTGGACAGGTCGCCACCGACGGCCAGCAGGCCCGGCGGATCCGCCAGTGCGGCGTCAATGTCGGGAAACGCGTCAGGCGGCTCGTCTGCGCCGAGCCAGGCAATGCGTTGCGTCCTCATTCAGAGTCGCCGGCGTCGCGGCGGTAGGGCGTGTGGTCCTCGATGGCGTCGATGTAACGGTCCACATGGCGGCGTTCCGCGTCGAGGTAACGCCCGATCGCGGCATGAAACTCCGGGCGGGCCAGCCAGTGCGCCGACCAGGTATCTACCGGGACGAAGCCTCGCGCAATCTTGTGCTCTCCCTGGGTGCCCGGCTCGAAGACCTCGATGCCATGCGCGATGCAGTACTCGATGCCCTGCAGGTAGCAGGTCTCGAAGTGCAGTGCGTCGTAATACCCGTCGCTGCCCCAGTAACGTCCGTACAGGCGATTGGCGCCGCGATAGCAGATCGCTACGCCGACGGCGTCCGGCCCGCGTTCGGCGAGAATTACGAGTACCTGTCGTGGCAGCCGCTGGGACAGGAGCCGGAAGAAATCCAGGCTGAAATAGGGCATCGATCCACGTCGCAAAAACGTCACGCTGATCAGCTGGTAGATTCGCTGCCAGAGCGCTGCGTCGATCTCGTCCCCGGCAAGGTGTCGGAAACCGATGCCCTGTTCCGCGACGCGCCGGCGTTCGCGTCTGAGCTTTTTGCGCTTGGCCGAACTCAGCCGTCCGAGAAACTCATCGAAACTCTGGTACGAATCGTTGTGCCAGTGGAACTGGCAGTCTTTGCGCAGCTTCAGCCCGCATTCCCGGTACAGCTCGAGTTCGGCCTGCGGCGGGAACTGGACGTGCAGGGATGAATAGTTGCCGTCGCGCGCCAGGGCCAGTGCCGCCTCGACGAGGCGACGGTCGAGGCCGGCGGGAGCGTCGGGCGCAAGCAGCAGGCGCGGCCCGGTCGCCGGCGTGAAGGGCGTGGCCGACACCAGCTTGGGGTAGTAGGAAATGCCGGCCTGCTCGTAAGCATGCGCCCAGGACCAGTCGAACACGAACTCGCCCCAGGAGTGCGCTTTCTCGTACAGCGGCATCGCCGCCAGCAGGCGCCCATCGGCATCGGTGATCGTCAGGTGCCGCGGCGTCCAGCCGGTCGCCTCCGACACGCAGCCGGTTTCCTCGGCGGCCGACAGGAATTCGTGACGCAGGAACGGGTAGTCCGTACCGGCCAGCCCGTTCCACTGGTCACGGTCGAGTCGTGCAATGCCGGCAGCGATCCCGACACTGAGCGCGTCCGCGTCGCGGACGTTACCGTCAGGCGGCGGCATTCCTCGTCGTCGTCGCCTCGGCGGCGGCCTCGAGATAGCGTTCCGCGTCCAGAGCCGCCATGCAGCCGGCGCCGGCCGATGTGATGGCCTGGCGATAGACGTGGTCGGCGACGTCACCCGCCGCGAACACGCCGGCAACGCTGGTTGCCGTTGCGTCACCGTTCTGGCCGCCGGCCACGCGTATGTAGCCATTGGCCATATCCAGTTGGCCCTCGAAGAGTCCCGTATTCGGCGTATGGCCGATCGCGACGAAAACGCCATCCAGCTTCAGGTCACGGGTACCGGCCGATGCGCCGGTGCCGCGTATCCGAAGGCCGGTGACGCCGGTTTCGTCGCCGAGCACTTCGTCGACGACATGATCCCAGACGATATCGACCTTGCCTTCGTCGGCTTTCCTGAACAGGTGGTCCTGCATGATCTTTTCGGCCCGCAGCTTGTCGCGCCGGTGCACCAGCGTGACCTTGCTGGCGATGTTGCTGAGGTACAGGGCTTCTTCGACCGCGGTATTGCCGCCGCCGATGACCGCCACTTCCTTGCCGCGGTAGAAGAAGCCGTCGCAGGTAGCACAGGCCGACACCCCCCGACCCTTGAACGCCTCCTCGGACGGCAGCCCGAGATACTTCGCCGTCGCGCCGGTGGCGATGATCAGTGCGTCGCAGCTGTAGTTGCCATAGTCCCCTTCCAGCCGGAACGGACGGACACCCAGGTCGACTCGATGGACGTGGTCGTTCACGATCTCGGTATCGAAGCGCTGGGCATGGCGGAGCATGCGGTCCATCAGCGCCGGGCCCTGCAGCCCCTCGACATCGCCCGGCCAGTTGTCGACGTCCGTCGTGGTCATAAGCTGGCCGCCCTGCTCGATGCCGGTGATGACGACCGGGTCGAGGTTCGCGCGCGCCGCGTAGACGGCAGCCGTGTAGCCGGCCGGACCGGAGCCAAGGATGAGAACGCGGCAATGTCTGGTGTCGCTCATGTATACTTTACCGTCAGGAACTTTGTCAGGGCAGCCAAAGACTTATTCCGTCCCGGAATCTTGCCTGCGGGCCGCTTGGGCCGCAGCGAGACCGGGAATGGAACAGTTCGGTCGAATCCAGGCGGCAAGTGTAGGCAAAAGCCCAGCGGCGAGCAAAGTCGCTGCGCGGCGCATGACCCATGCTTCCGAGGCCGAGGCTACGGTCGTCCGGATAGTCGAGACTCGACCGTCGATGCTGTATTAAAATCACGTGCTTATATAGGCTATCTCGGAATCTGCTTTAAATATGGCCCGATCCGCCGCCACCGCCAGGCAACCGAGCGGCCTGTCCCGACAGGTCCAGCGCACGCTGCGCGAGGGTGCGCTCTGGGTGTTCGGCGCGCTGGCGATCATCATCTGGGTTGCGTTGTTCACCTACGACCCCGCGGACCCCGGCTTCACGCGGGCGAGCAGCTCGCCCGAAGTTCAAAACGCCATGGGGCACGTCGGGGCCCTGATTGCCGACCTGCTGTTCAACCTGTTCGGACGGCCCGCGTACCTCTTCGCGATCATGGTCGCTTATTTCGGCTGGATGATCTTTCGCGAGCGTCTCAGCGAGGCCCCGCTATCGCGCGCAGACTTCATGCTGCGTTTTGCCGGGTTCGTCGCCACGCTGGTCACGAGCTGCGCACTGGCGACGCTGCACTTCTCGCCGGCCGGATTCCGCGAGACCGCCGGCGGCATCATCGGTCAGGTCGTAGGCCTCGGCATGGAGTCGGTGATGAAGCTGCTGGGCGCCAGCACGTTCCTGTTTTTCCTGTGGCTCGCGTCGATATCGCTGTTCCTGGGGATTTCCTGGCTCGCGGTGATGGACCGCGTCGGGCGCTGGTCGCTCAAGGGCTGGGAGACGCTGCTGATCAGGATCGACGAGATCCGCGACCGGGCCGAGGGCAAGCGGCTGCTCGCGGCGCGCCAGGACGTTGTCGATGCCGAAAAGAAGCGCAGCGCAACCCGGACGCCGCCCAAGATCGAGCCGGTGATGCAGACGCTCGAGAAGAGCGTGCGAGCCGAAAAGGAACGCCAGGTGCCGCTCTTCGATCCGCCTGCCGACGGCGAGCTGCCGCCCCTGTCCCTGCTCGACGATCCGCAGCCGCAGAAGCACGGCTATTCGGAGGAGTCGCTCGAGGCGATGTCCCGCGTCGTCGAACTCAAGCTGAAGGACTTCGGCATCGAAGTCGCCGTCGTGTCCGTCTCGCCGGGCCCGGTCATCACGCGCTTCGAGCTGGACCCGGCCCCGGGTGTCAAGGTCAGCCAGATTACGAACCTCGCGAAGGACCTTGCGCGTTCGCTGTCCGTCGTCAGCGTGCGCGTCGTCGAGGTCATTCCCGGCAAGTCCTTCGTGGGGCTGGAGATCCCGAACGAATATCGCGAGATCGTCACGCTCGGCGAGATCCTGAAGTCGAAGGCATACGACGACATGGCATCGCCGCTGACGCTTGCCCTCGGCAAGGACATCGGCGGCAATTCGATGGTTGCGGACCTCGCCCGCATGCCGCACCTGCTGATCGCCGGCACGACGGGCTCGGGTAAGTCCGTCGCTATCAATGCGATGGTCCTGTCGATTCTCTACAAGTCGAAACCCGATCACGTACGGCTGATCATGATCGACCCGAAGATGCTGGAGCTCTCGGTCTACGAGGGCATACCACACCTGCTGACGCCGGTCGTAACCGACATGAAGGACGCGGCGAACGCGTTGCGCTGGTGCGTCGCGGAGATGGACCGCCGCTATCGCCTGATGGCCGGGCTCGGCGTCCGGAACATCGGCGGCTACAACCGCAAGGTCAACGAAGCGATTGCGGCAGGCACACCGCTCAGGGATCCAACGTTCATGCCGCCGCCTTTCGAGGACGACGAAAAGCCGATCGAGTACCCGACGCTGGTGCCATTGCCTTACATCGTCGTCATCATCGACGAGCTGGCGGACCTGATGATGATCGTCGGCAAGAAGGTCGAGGAACTGATCGCCCGCCTCGCGCAAAAAGCCCGCGCGTCCGGCATCCACATGCTGCTGGCGACACAGCGGCCTTCCGTCGACGTCATTACCGGACTCATCAAGGCAAACATACCGACCCGAATCGCGTTCCAGGTTTCCGCGAAAGTGGATTCGCGGACCATCCTCGACCAGATGGGGGCCGAGACGCTGCTCGGTCACGGCGATATGCTTTACCTGCCGCCCGGCACCTCGGTGCCGATCCGGGTTCACGGGGCGTTTGTCGCCGATCACGAAGTGCATGCCGTCGTGCGGAACCTGAAAAAAGGCAGCCAGCCTCGCTAC
>JAOUIH010000203.1 GCA_029884165.1 Gammaproteobacteria bacterium
AGCGCGCCGGGGTAGGCAAGGCCGGAAGGCGAAGACCAGGCAAGGAAGAAGCGGGATGGAGAGGGCAGGCGTTGTTTCGAACCCGGCGGGCGATAACCGGGTCGTCGCCGACCGACGGCACTTCGGGTGGCGTACCGTGCTGTACGGGTTCCTGCGCTCGCGGCGACGGTCGGGGCGACGCGGCTCGGAGTCGGAGTCCCTGTTTACGGACTGGCATCACCCCTGGTTGTTCTTCCTGGCAACCGCGACGATGTTGCTGTCGAGTCTCGACGCGTTCTTCACGCTGCAGCTGCTCGAGCGCGGCTCGACCGAGCTGAACCCGGTGATGGCCTCGGTCCTCGGCATAAGTACCCAGACTTTCGCGGCGACCAAGATGGTGCTGACGGGCTTCGGTATCCTCGTCGTCGTCTTCCTGTCCCGCTCGCGACTTTTCAATCGCATGCGGACGGGCCTCGTGCTCACGGGCTTCTTCAGCATCTACTGCTGCCTCGTCTGCTACGAGTTCGTGCTGCTGATCGGGCAGCTCTGAAGCAGTGCGGGGACGACTGATTCCCACGGATCCTGCGGAGCTGCGGTTTTCGCGCGGAAATACAGGGCGTTAACATTCCCTAGTCGCAGCCCTTGGGCTAAACTACCGGCCCTTTTTGCTGTCCACACGGTAACCCTACGGCGACCGGCCCGCGTGCGGCCGGTTCGGTGCATTTGATGAGCAAGTCGCTGAAGGAACGCTACGAGACAACGCCGCTGTATGGCGGCAATGCGGCCGCCGTGGAGGCGCTCTACGAGCGTTTCCTGCAAGACCCGGACTCCGTGCCGGACAACTGGCGCGCGTATTTCAGGGGTGTAGGCGACGGTCGATCCGATACGCCGCATACGCCGGTCCGGCAAAGCCTCCTCGCGAAAGCCAGAGCGGGTTCCGGCGACGGCATCGTGCGAGCCGCCCGGCCTGCGACCGGTGCAAGCGCCAGCGAAAAGCAATCGTCTGTGGCTCGACTCATCCAGGCGTATAGCCTGCGCGGGCACCAGATTGCGGATATCGACCCGCTGCACATCATGGACCGCCACGTCCCCGGGGTGCTGAAGCTTGATTATCTCGGCCTGACCGAGGCCGACATGGCGACCGAATTCCACACCGGCGGGCTGGCCGGCACAGGCGATCGCCGCATGAAACTGCGCGACATCCTCGCGCTGCTGAAGAAGGTCTACTGCGGCAAGATCGGTATCGAGTTCGCGCACGTGTCCCGCGCCCGCGAGCGGCTCTGGCTGCGACAGAAGTTCGAGGAAGGCGTTGCCAACCTCGGCTTCGCGAAGGAGGAGCGGCTCTGGCTGCTCGAGCAGCTGACGGCCGCCGAGGGAATCGAGCGTTACCTGCACACCCGCTTCGTCGGCCAGAAGCGGTTCTCACTCGAAGGCGGGGATAGCCTGATTCCGATGCTGGACGACCTGATCCAGCAGGGCGGCAAGTCCGGAGTAAAGGAGCTGGTCATCGGCATGGCGCACCGTGGCCGGATCAACGTCCTCGTCAACGTGCTCGGCAAATCACCGGAACTCCTGTTCGAGGAGTTCGAGGGCAACGTAGATCTCGAAAGCCTCAGGGGCTCCGGGGACGTCAAGTATCACAAGGGTTTCTCCGCGGATATGAAGACACCGGGCGGCAACGTGCACATCGCCCTGGCCTTCAACCCGTCGCACCTCGAGATCGTCAACCCGGTCGTCGAGGGCTCGGTGCGAGCGCGTCAGCAGCGGCGCGGCGACATGGAGCGTCAGGAAGTGCTGCCGGTACTGGTCCACGGTGACGCAGCGTTCTCCGGACAGGGTGTCGTCACCGAAACCTTCCAGATGTCACAGACGAACGGATTCCGCACCGGCGGCACGATCCACATTGTCGTCAACAACCAGATCGGCTTTACGACCAGCCGTCCGTCAGACGCTCGCTCAACGCCGTATTGCAGCGACGTGGCGAAAATGATCGAGGCGCCCGTTCTGCACGTGAACGGCGACGATCCGGAGGCCGTCATATTTGCGACGCGTCTGGCGCTCGAGTACCGGCAGAAATTCCGCAAGGACATCGTGATCGACCTCGTTTGCTACCGGCGGCACGGTCACAATGAGGCGGACGAACCTGCCGCGACGCAGCCGGTCATGTACTCGAAGATCCGCGAGCACAAGACGGCGCGGGAACTCTACGCCGGGCGGTTGGAGCGCGCAGGCGTGATCGATGCAGCGGGCATTGCACGGATGCAGGACGAATATCGCGACCGCCTGGATCGAGGCGAGCCCGTGCCAAAGTCGGCGCTGGGTCTGATCGGGAACGAATATACCGTCGACTGGAGCCCGTATCTCGATGCGGAATGGGACGACAGGGTCGACACCGCACTGAACGAGGAAAAAGTCGCCGAGCTCGCTCGGCAGATCACGTCCTTGCCCGACGGTTTCGTCCTGCATGGCCGGGTTCAGCGCATCATCGACGAGCGCCGGCGCATGGCGGCTGGCGATACCGAGATGGACTGGGGCTTCGCCGAAACCATGGCATATGCCTCGTTGCTCGATGACGGTCGGGAAGTCCGGATCACAGGGCAGGACTGCGGTCGCGGAACGTTCTTCCACCGACATGCCGTGCTCCATAACCAGACCAATCGAGAGGAATACATTCCGCTCAGCACGATCAACGCTCGTCCGTCCGCATTCCGAATCATCGATTCGCTGTTGTCGGAGGAGGCGGTACTCGGGTTCGAATATGGCTATGCGACGACGTCACCGGAAACCCTCGTCGTATGGGAGGCGCAGTTCGGCGACTTCGCTAATGGCGCCCAGGTCGTCATCGACCAGTTCATCAGCTCCGGAGAAGCCAAGTGGGGCAGGCTTTGCGGGCTGGTCATGTTCCTGCCACACGGCTACGAAGGCCAGGGACCCGAGCATTCCTCGGCGCGCCTGGAGCGCTTCCTGCAGCTCTGCGCGGAGCACAACATCCAGGTCTGTGTGCCGTCGACCCCGGGGCAGATGTTCCACATGATCCGGCGGCAGATGCTGCGCAAGTACCGCAAGCCGCTGGTCGTCATGACGCCGAAGAGCCTGCTGCGGCACAAGATGTCGGTATCGCCGGTGTCGGCGCTGACCGAGGGGAGGTTTCACCCGGTCATTCCCGAAACGGAAGTGGTCGATCCGGACTTGGTGAGGCGGGTGGTTTTTTGCAGCGGCAAGGTCTATTTCGACTTGCTGGAAACGCGGCAGGTCCAACGCGTTTCGGACGTGGCACTCGTTCGAATCGAGCAGCTTTATCCCTTCCCGATCAAGGAGTACGCGCAGGTTCTCGCGCAGTATCCGCAGGCGACGCAGGTGGTCTGGTGCCAGGAAGAGCCGCAGAACCAGGGGGCGTGGTACCAGGTCCGGCACAGGCTGCAGGAGCCGATGCGGGACGACCAGGCACTCTATTATGCCGGTCGCCCGGGAGCCGCGGCGCCCGCTTCCGGCCTGTTCAAGATCCACCTTCAGCAGCAGCAGGCCCTGGTCGAGGCGGCGCTGGACGTCAAATCGTCCGCCAGCGAATCGAAGCGACCAACCGGCAAGAAATCGAAAGCATCAAAGACGGACAAGTAAATGAGCATAGAGATCAAGGTTCCGCCGCTGCCCGAGTCGGTCAGCGATGCGACGCTGGTAGCCTGGCACAAGAAGCCCGGTGAAAAGGTCAACCGGGATGAAAATCTAGCCGACCTGGAGACCGACAAGGTAGTCCTCGAGGTGCCCGCGCCGGCATCCGGAACGCTCAGGGAAATCAGGATCAAGGACGGCGCAACGGTAACCGCCGGCGACCTGTTGGCCATACTCGATGAAGGCGAGGGCGCGGCCGCGGCGCCCGTTCAGGCGGCGTCCGCCGAAGCGGATGCGAGCAATGCCGATGCCGATGCCGATGAGGCGGCGGCAGGCGCCGAGGGCGGCGCCAGCGCGCACAAGCTCAGTCCGTCGGTGCGGCGCCTGCTGGACGAGCACGATCTCGACCCGGCGGTCATCAGCGGCAGCGGTCGTGACGGCCGAATCACGAAATCCGATGTGATGGCCTATCTCAAGAGCCACTCCGACGAGGATGTCGCGCCGGGCGAGGACGGGGCCGCCGCGATCGAGGTCGGTGGGGTTCGCAGCCGGACCGACCAACGGGTGCCGATGACCCGGCT
>JAOUIH010000204.1 GCA_029884165.1 Gammaproteobacteria bacterium
CGAAGGTGCTGAAGTAGGAACCGACCCCGCGGGCGACCGCGGGGCGAACGACACGACAAGGCGTCGCAGAAGCCCGTCACGACGGGCGACAACGGCGCCGAAAGCAACGAGGTAAACGAATTTCCGCAAATGCGGAAACGATAGAAGTCGAAGCAGGCAACGCGTTGCACACCGGAGGCAACGCGCCGCCCGCTGCGACCAGCCGAACAGGCGCGACAGGCCAGTAGCTCAATTGGCAGAGCGGCGGTCTCCAAAACCGCAGGTTGGGGGTTCGATTCCCTCCTGGCCTGCCATTTCGGCAGACCCGGCAGCGCAGGCGCGGCGATAGCCGCGGCCGCGGCTATCGGAAAAATGTGTGAATGACACAAGGCCCGCAATGCGGGCGCTTGTGATTTGGGAAACAGGATTCAGCGTGTCTACAGCCACACCGGAAACCAGTGAGTCGAGCATACTCGACATCCTCAAGCTGCTCGTCGCGGCCGGCTTACTCGTCGGCGGCCTGTTCAGCTATTACTACTATATTGAGCTGCCGATCGCGGTGCGGGTCCTGATCGTGCTGGCAGGCACGGCGCTGGGCGTGGTCGTCGCGTTGACCAGCGCACCGGGCCAGCGCGTCTGGGCGTTCGTCCAGGGCTCGCGGATCGAGATCCGCAAGGTCGTATGGCCCACCAAGCAGGAGACGACGCAGCGCGCGATCGCGGTGTTCGTCTTCACGCTGATCATGTCGCTGTTCTTCTGGGGCCTGGATTCCTTGCTGCTCTGGCTGACGAGGACGCTGGTCGGTTCGGCCGGTTGACGGACAGGAAACAGGGGTAAATAGAGTGGCGTTACGCTGGTACATCGTCCATGCCTATTCGAACTTCGAGCACAAGGTGAAATCCGCGCTCGAGGAGCGGGTGAGGCGCCTGGGCCTCGAGCACAAGTTCGGCGAAATTCTCGTGCCGACCGAAGAGGTCGTCGAGATGAAGGAAGGCAGCAAGCGCCGCAGTGAGCGCAAGTTCTTCCCCGGTTACGTGCTCGTGCAGATGGAGATGGATGACGAGACCTGGCACCTGGTCAAGGAAGTGCCAAAAGTGCTCGGTTTCATAGGCGGGACCAGCGATCGCCCGGCCCCGATCACCGAGGCAGAGGCGAACAACATCCTGCAGCGGGTCAAGGAAGGCGTTGACAAGCCGCGGCCGAAGGTCCTGTTTGAACCAGGCGAGGTCGTGCGTGTCATAGACGGCCCGTTCAACGATTTCTCCGGCGTCGTGGAGAAGGTGAATTACGAAAAGAACCGCCTGCAGGTGGCGGTGCAGATCCTGGGCCGCTCGACCCCGGTCGAGCTGGACTTCGCTCAGGTCGAAAAGGCGTAGTCAGGCGGCGCTCCGGCAGCCCGGTTCGGGGCGGGCGGAGCGGCGCAGCAGGAAACGGGGCGGTCGCCATGAACAGGTCGACCGCCGGAACGCAAAGACGAGGAGCCTTAACCGGCGCTTGAACTCGAGAGGTAAACAGCATGGCCAAGAAAGTAACTGGCTATATCAAGTTGCAGGTACCTGCAAGCCAGGCAAACCCGAGTCCGCCCGTTGGTCCCGCACTGGGCCAGCACGGCGTCAACATCATGGAATTCTGCAAGGCCTTCAATGCCGCAACTCAGAGCATCGAAGCCGGCTTGCCGATTCCTGTAGTCATTACGGTCTACAGCGACCGCAGCTTTACGTTCATCACGAAGACGCCGCCTGCCGCGGTACTGCTGCGCAAGGCTGCCGGAGTCCCGAAAGGATCCGGTACGCCGAACACGGCGAAGGTCGGCAAGGTCAATCGCGAACAGCTCGAGGAGATCGCGAAGACCAAGATGCCGGACCTGACGGCCGCCGGAATGGACGCTGCCGTGCGCACGATCGCCGGCACGGCCCGCAGCATGGGTATCGACGTGGAGGGCGTGTGATGGCAGGCATGAGCAAGCGCAAGAAGGCTGCCCGCGACAAGGTCGACGGGACGAAGATTTATCCGCTCGACGAGGCGCTGGGCCTGGTCAAGGAACTGGCCACCGCCAAGTTTCCGGAGAGCGTGGACGTTGCTGTAAACCTGGGCGTAGACCCGCGCAAGTCGGACCAGGTAGTGCGCGGATCCACCGTCCTGCCGAACGGCACCGGCAAGACCGTCCGCGTAGCCGTCTTCGCGCAGGGCGAAAACGCCGACAAGGCGAAGGCCGCAGGCGCCGATATCGTCGGCTTCGAGGACCTCGCCGAAAAGGTGAAGGGTGGTGAAATGAACTTTGACGTCGTGATCGCGACGCCGGACGCGATGCGGGTCGTCGGCCAGCTCGGGCAGATCCTCGGTCCGCGCGGCCTGATGCCGAACCCGAAGGTGGGTACCGTCACGGCGGACGTCACGACAGCGGTCAAGAACGCGAAAGCGGGCCAGGTACGTTATCGCACCGACAAGGCGGGCATCATTCATTGCCCGATCGGTCGCGCCGATTTCGACGTTACTGCCCTGAAGGAGAACCTGCTGGTGTTGCTGGCCGACCTGAAGAAGGCGAAGCCGTCGACGTCCAAGGGTGCGTACCTGAAGCGGCTGACCGTGTCCTCGACGATGGGCCCCGGCGTCAACGTCGACCACGCGGCGCTGGACGTTTAAGAAAACTGCGGTTCGGGATCTTCGGATCCCGGACCGTGATCGGCCGGCCAGGCCGGACTCGATGCCCGCGGCGCGGGCGGAGGGTTCGAACCGGGCCAGCCAATCATCGAAGACCGTAGGCGATCGGGAAATCCGGTCTTAATCGTTTCGACGGCCTACGCAGATGGTGTCACCTGAGTCAGATTTGTCTGGTGAGGGTCGCTATCTCGATGAGGTCGCCAAGCCGCGAGGCAAGGCGACGAAATGGGAGGGCAGACACGGACGCTGCCTGTTGTGTGACCGTAAGCCAGGAGAATTTCATGGCACTGAGACTCGAAGACAAGAAACTCGTTGTCGAAGAGCTGAGCGCGGTTGCAGGAGACTCCGTTTCCGCCGTTGCGGCGGAATACAGAGGACTGACTGTCGCGGAAATGACGGATTTGCGCAGCAAGGCGCGCAATGCCGGTGTTTACCTGCGTGTCGTAAAAAACACGCTGGCGCGGCGGGCAGTCAAAGGCACCGAATTCGAGTGTATGTCGAATACGCTCAAGGGGCCGATCCTGCTCGCGTTTGCGAAGGACGATCCGGGTGCCGCGGCCAGGATAATCAAGGACTTTGCCAAGGAGCACAATGCTCTGAAGGCGGTGTCGCTGTCGGCGGGCGGGCAATTGTTGCCGGCGTCCGATCTGGCGAAGTTGGCAGATCTGCCGACGCTGGATCAGGCACGGGCAATGTTGCTCGGCGTACTGATGGCACCGATGTCCCAGCTGGCACGTACGCTTGCCGAACCTGCTGCAATGCTCGCAAGGACCCTGTCCGCGCGCAGCGAGCAGACGGCATGACCGGTGTAAACCAAAACTTTTAACTGACTCAGAAAACCGATTTAGAGGATTACTGACATGGCAATGTCAAATGCAGACCTGCTCAAAGAACTGAGCGCCAAGCCGATCATGGAAGTTGTCGAGCTCGTGAAGATGCTCGAGGAAGAGTGGGGCGTTTCCGCCGCCGCTCCGGTTGCTATTGCAGCCGGAGGCGCTGCGCCGGCCGAGGCCGCCGCCGCCGAGGAGAAGACCGAGTTCGACGTCGTCATGACCAGCTTCGGCGCGAACAAGGTTGCCGTGATCAAGGCTGTACGTGCGATCACGGGCCTCGGCCTGAAGGAAGCGAAGGACGCCGTCGAAGGCGCCCCGTCGACCATCAAGGAAGCCGCTTCCAAGGCAGACGCAGAAAACTTCAAGAAGCAGCTTGAAGAAGCCGGCGCGACCGTCGAGCTGAAGTAATCGACGAGCGTGGCTTTACAGCGCAAGGCAACGCGCGACCGGCGGGCTGTCCCGCCGGTCGCATCCTTGCGTCCGGGTGTTTCATTGACGCGCCCGCAAGGGTTTGAAACCGCAGCTTGGTAATTCGGCCGGGTAGCTCGGGGCCGAAGGACTAACACCTCAATCGAAGGTAATTCGAATGGCTTATTCATTCACTGAGAAAAAGCGCATCCGCAAGAATTTCGGCAAGCGGCCGACGATTCTGGATGTGCCGTACCTGTTGTCGATCCAGTTGGACTCGTACGA
>JAOUIH010000074.1 GCA_029884165.1 Gammaproteobacteria bacterium
CTCGCGCTGTTGCTCGCTGCTGCCCTCGCCTGGTCGCAGTCGCTGTACAAGTACCGCGGGCCGGACGGGGAGTGGATCTATACCGACCGGGCCCCGCCGACGTCGCTGCGCCAGGTCGAGGTTCGCGAACTCGCGCGGGGCCGCAAGGATCCCGAGGTCAACGTGTTTCACCGCATCGAGGGGCAGGACATCATCCTCTTTGCGAGCAACGACTTTTACGCGCCGATAGAACTGGTGCTGGGACTGGACGAGTTGCGCAACGTGTCCCTGCCGCCGGCGGACCAGCCCTTGCGCTTCGTGATTCCGCCGCAACGCGAGATGGTCCTGCTGACCTTTACCGCGGACGATGGCGTGGCGACGCCGCTCATCGCCTACCGTTACCAGTATCTCGCCGGCGATCCGGAGGCCGAGCACAATCCGCCGGGTCCTTACCGCGTGCCGTACGCTATCGCCAGCCGCTACACGGTCTCACAGGCCTATCCCTACGCGACCACGCACACGACCTCGGATGCAATGTACGCCGTCGACATTTCGATGCCGATCGGCACCAACATCTACGCGGCACGCGACGGCGTCGTCTTCGAGGTCGCCAGCACCAATTTCAAAGGTGGCGTGGACCCGGAGGTCGACGGCGACACGGCTAACCTGATCCGTATCCTCCACGACGATGGTACCTACGCCGTCTATGCGCACCTGAACTGGAACACGATCCGGGTCGAGCCCGGCGACGAGGTGCGGCGCGGGCAGTACATCGCCGATTCCGGCAATACCGGCTTTTCGACCGGCCCGCACCTGCACTTTGCGGTGATTCGAAATGCGGGCATGAAGCCCGAGTCGGTGCCGTTCAGTTTCGAGGGTCCCGACCGCAGCGAAGTCACGCCCGAACGGGGCCAGCTGCTCGTAGCGTATTGAGCACGACGCGTCCGCGTCAGAACAGCACGGTAACCAGCAGGTTGTCCGAAAAAGTACCCGGGTCGGGCGTTTGCCCGGCGAATACACGTCCGTAAATCGGGTGATCGGTTGTTGTCGGTCGTCCCTGGCTGGGCCTTGCCCCGGTAACGACAAACGTGGACGGGCTGCCGTCGCCCCAGATCTGGCTGCGAGCGGCGTCCCGGTACAGGTTGTAAAAGAGCACGCCGCCGGTCGCGCTCTGCAGCGTGCGTGCGAGGAAGTCGCCGCCGCTGCCCGGGCCGATCGTTACCGCGTAAGTGCCAGGCTGCGCCATGCAGAGGATCGTTATCGACGCGTTGACGTCGACATGTGAAACTGTCGCCGGCATGTAGATGCCAAAATTGATCGGGCTCAACTGGACCCGGCAGTTGATTGCATACGCTAATTCAGGCACAGCGAGGGAGAGGAGTGTGATCGCCACACTCAATCCAATGCTGCGTTCACGCGGTTGGATCACTCGAAGTCTCGCGGCACGCAGACGAATTCACCAAGGTCTGGCAGCACGTCACTTCCTTCCGGCTTCGGGACAATAATGTCACAGACCGAGCCGTTCCAGCGTATCGTTACCTGCGATGGTCTCTCAATCCCCTGGAGGTAAACCCGCCCATTGCTCCCGATCGGCGAGTAGTCCTGGCGACCCATCATGGTCGCAATGGCACCCTCGCGCAGGGGCGTGCCGTCCGGGAGGACTAGGCGCAAAACTGCGTCGTGTGCGTCCCGCACGTTGAAATTAACAATGACGCCGCTTCGGTAATAAGGCGCAATTTCCGTGCCCAGGTCCTCGATCCTGGCGCTCAGCGGCAAGTCCGTTGGCTCGATCCTGATCTGGTTGCGCAGATAGGGACGTAGCCCGGGTATGAAAACCTGACCGTTGCCATCGGTTCTGCCGATCTCCTGGTTCTCGAAGTAGACCCGCACACCCTCATAGTTGCCGACGTTTACCACCGCAAAGGCATCCCGTATCTGCCGTGTCGCGCGTGTCATCCCGTCCAGGTGCGCGATCGAACCCTGCGTACCGAGCTGCCAGCCGCTGCCACCTGCATCGCTATCATGTATATCCAGTGTATAGCTGGCAAAATCGTTCTGCGCGATTAGCCCCGCGTTGATGCGGTTGCCGCCGGTTTGCGCCGCCACGCGGTAGCCGTACCCACGACCCGGCGGCAGGTTGCGCAGAAATTCTGCCTGCGCGACTGTGCCGATTTCGGTACGCGATACGCCGCCGCTGGCGCTGTGTTGCTCGCCGATCGGTAACGCGAAACGCACGCCCGCCGAGAACTCGCTCGTGTCCGTATCGATATAGGAAATGAATGCGGACAATGAGAGCCGTCCAGCCAGGTTCGTCGAAAACGTGAGGCTCGCAACGGTGCGGTCGGCTTTCTGGCGAAATTTCTCGTGGGACAGCGCGACGCCGATGGCGCCTCGCTCCGGCAGAGTAAATCCCGTGTTGGCAAACAACTGTAGCTGTGGCAACGGACCAATCTGCCCGACGGTTGCGAATTCCTGCGTCGTTCCCGCCAGGCGCAGGCGATAGCTGAACACATCGCGGTTCTGCTCGAATCCGAGCAGCCACTGCGCACCGGTCCCTTTGTTGCCCGTGCTCAGGCCCAGCCCTGTATTGAGGATACCGCCGGCGGTCACCAGGTACTGGCTCCCGCCGCCGACCATCGTCGTGCCACCGCCGAACTCTCCGTGCGCGTCAACGGTCAGGTAATTGCTGACACCGTGACGCCAGGTGGCAGAACCGACGACATCGCCATATCGAAAGTTTTCGAGCCCGTACTCCTCTCGAAGCGCGCCAAGCCCGAAGGAATAGTCGTTCAGCCCCTCCTTCAACAGCGACGGCGCCAGGTAGAAATCCTGGACGAACACCTGCTGCCGTCCCAGGGCGTCGTTGGCAACGACCTGCAGCTGCCCGGCTCCGTTTATGACCGGTACGTCCTCCAGGACGTAAGGCCCGGGTGCGACCTCCTGCCGGTGCCGGAGCTGTCCGTTCACATAGATATCGAGGGCCGTGGGTACCGCCGCTTCGCCGTAAAAGCTCGGCAGAGGATAGGTAATCAGCATCGGCTGGGTGGCGAAGTTCGTGCCGAATTGCACGCCTCCGAAGCGCAGGGACCGTCCGACGGAGCCTGGTTCGCTGATGACGTCGCCGACTCTCAGGCTGCGCAGGTTCTCCGGGTCGTCCCGGGTATATGTCAGATCCAGCACGTTGATGCCGTTACTACCGGCTCCGATCTCCGCGGGACCGTCATTGCTGACACTTCGATAGAGGATACTGGTGCTGACACTGCCGGGCGGGCCAAACAGGTTCGCCCGCATCAGCCCGGACAGGTTCTGGTAACCGAGTCGCGCCTGGCGCTGGTAGTTGATATCGTAATCCGCGTACATGCCGGCCGCGCTTGATGGGGCAGGCGAGACATTCTTGTACATCGCGAGCGTCTGCAGGCGCATCAGCGACGGCGGCAGCACGACCTGCAACGACATATTCAGCGTGTCGTACTCCACCGACGCGCCTGCGAAGCCGCGCAACGGATGGTAGGCCTGGCCTCGATACTCGACACCGTCCGGGTAGGGCCTGATTATCTGCAGCTGATCGAGCAGGGACGCCTCGACGTAGAATCCGCCGGTTTCATCCTGCAGCACGAATACGTCGCCGAGCTGTTTTCCGTTGACCTGCAGATCGACGATCAGGACGTCGATATGCGATGCCGCCTGGGCCGCCAGGCCGCAGACAGTCAGAACCAGCGCAGGAATCGCGCTACGGAGACGCCTGCAAGTCATACTCCAGGCTTCCGGCAGTATCCGTAATCAGAGTGACGGTGCCGACAGCATTGCCGTGAGGGAGTGAAATCGGCAGCGTACCGGTTTGTCCAGGCAGGATGTAGAACACGGCTGCCGTGCTCGTCTTTTCGGCAAGCCCGGGTGCTTCGTATTGCACTTCGTTCACCTTGACGTGCACGTTGCCTGTGTTCTGGAAATGCATGAACAGAACGTCGCCGTTCCGTTCGGAACCCGTTACTTTGAGCCCGGGCGACACTCCCTTCACGGGCGCGACGAAAAGGGGTACTCCGAGACGCAGGCGCATCGTGACGCCGCTCTGCTGCGGAGCTTCCGGCTGTGGCGGTGGGAGCTCCGTAAAGAACACCCGGTATGCGAGTTCAGTATCGACATCCGGGTTGCGCATCAGCCCGACGCGAACCGTCTGCTGTTCGCCGGGTTGCAATGTGAATATCGGCGGTACGACAAGGACGTCATCGGAGGGCGTATAGGTATCGCCGCTGTCAGCGGACTGTGACCATGCCGAGACACCGGCCTCGTAGGACTTGGCCTCTGTGCCGCCGTTGCCGATTGTTATGACGTCCCGGCTGTGAGCTGCGTCGAGGTCGAGTCTGACCGGGCTGACGCTGACCGACGCCTGGATTGTCGTCGCCCAGGTGCAGGTGACAAAAAGGAAGGCAGCGGCCAGCGCTGCCTTCCCTGTGTTTCGCTCCGTCATTCGAATATCGCTCCGTTATTCGACGTTCGCTAGAAGGTGATGTCCACCGTCACGTCATCCGAATAAACACCCGGGGCCACGTTTTCGACGTCCGCAAGGTCGATCCGCCCGAATACGGGCGAGTTGACGGTCGTACCCATGCCCGCGCCGACGCCCGAAATATAATCGGTCGCGACATCGACGAGCGGGTCGCCCCAGACCACAGAGTAGCTGCCGTCGGTCCACAGGTTGTACGGCAGTGTGCCGGTGCCCCCGTCGTCCATCAGCCGCTGGGCATAGTCGCCGGAGCCGCCCGGCGTCGCCGAAATGTCTATGGCCGTGCCGGTCGAGCAACGCCAGACGATATCCGCCTGGTTGTCGAACGTAGCGGGCGCCGCCACGGGATCGTCCAGCCCGGTCAGGTCGAACGTCAGGACCAGGTCGGTCGACTGGTCGATCGTGCAGATCGGCGGCACGGTAACCGTCACGTTCAGGTTTTGCTGCGTCTGCTGCGCACCGGATTCCGTTGCCGATACCAGCGCCGCCAGCGCCAGCGCGCCCAGCAGTTTCTGTTTCAGATGCATCTTGCTCATGGTCTTCAGTTCCTCTCGTGGTTGCAGCAGTTCAGCCGTCTGCCCGGCAAGCCGGGGAGACCTGTTCACTTTGCGTCCCCGCCTCGCGGCGGGTTTGCCCTTGGTTGCCACCGGGAACGCCCGGCGCGGGAAACGTCCTGTTTTCAATAGCTTACGGCTATCGAAACGAGACCTTGCTCAAAGTGTCGGGGTGGATCCTACATAATTGCCGGTCGGGGCGCTGTGATGGGCATCAAACTTGCGCCCGATCAGGGTCTTGCGGCCGCGCAACCGGGACGCGGCCCCTGGCAGGGTGCTGAAAAACAGCCTGTCAGAGGCGCGGGACGTGAGCCGGAGGTTGCGGCTGGCGTACGCGGCGGCTTTCCCCGGCGGCGCCGGCGCGCTAGGCTCCAATTCCCGGTTTTTCAGTCACTTGGATACAACGATGACCCCGACCGCCCGCCGTTTCGCCGCCGCGCTCTTCTTATATGTACTGGCTGCGCCGCTCCTGGCCCAGCAGGCCTACTTTCCCGGCCCCGGCCCCGGCGCCTGGGAGCGCCGCAGCCCGGAGCAGGCCGGCATGGACGTGAGCCGGCTCACGCAGGCGATCGAGTTCGCGATCGCCAGCGAGGCAACCCAGCCGCGCGACCTGGCCGTGACCCACCAGACGAGCTTCGGCCGGGAGCCGCACGGCGAACCGGTCGGGCCGTTTCGTACGCGCGGGCCCGCGACCGGGCTCGTCGTCCGGCACGGCTTCATCGTCGCCGAGTGGGGCGATCCCGCGCGCGTCGACATGACCTTCTCGGTGACCAAGAGCTTCCTGTCGACGACCGTCGGGCTCGCCTGGGCGGACGGCCTGATCCGCGACGTGCACGACCGCGTCGCGCCGTACATGGCGCCGGTGACGCTGCCGCCGGGCGACGGCGAGCGGGGTCTGCACGGCGAGGACTACTCGCACGAGCCCGTGACGCTGTTCGAAGACAAGCACAACCGCGGGATTACCTGGGATCACCTGCTGCGGCAAACGAGCGCCTGGCGCGGCACGCTGTGGGGCAAGCCGGACTGGGCCGATCGGCCGTCACCGGATCCGTCGACCTGGCTCGACCTGGCGCGCCCCGAGCCGGGCACCGCCTACGAATACAACGACACGCGCGTAAACCTGCTGGCTCTCGCGGCGACACAGGTCTGGCGCCGGCCTCTGCCCGAGGTCCTGCGCGAGCGGGTCATGGATCCGATCGGCGCGTCGCGCACCTGGCGCTGGCACGGCTACGAGAACTCCTGGATCCTGCTCGACGGCAAGCAGGTCCAGTCGGTATCCGGCGGCGGTCACTGGGGCGGCGGCATGTTCATCTCGGCCTACGACCAGGCGCGCTTCGGCCTCTTCACCCTACATCGAGGCAACTGGAACGGTACCCAGCTGCTGCCGGACGAATGGTTCGAGATGGCGCTGACGCCGACGGCGGCCCGGCAGGACTACGGGTACATGAATTTCTTCCTGCACCGGACCGACAGCGAAGGCAACAAGGCGATGCCGAGCACGCCGGAGGACTCCTATCGCCACGTCGGCGCCGGCAGCAACATCGTCTACGTCGATCCCGACAACGACCTCGTCGTCGTCACGCGCTGGATCGAGGGCGCCAGGCTCGACGAGTTTCTCGGCAAGGTGCTGGCCGCCATCGAGGACTGAGCGGCGGATCGTTCAGTTCGTCTCGCTCGTGTAGAGCGGGTTGACGAGGGGCACCAGGGCGACGACGAGCGCTTCCGTGTAAACGCCTTCGCGCGTGTACAGGCCATTGGTCAGCAGCCCGAACGCGCCACCCTTCTGCTTGCTGTTGACGGTTGCGAACACTCGGTCGTTTGCGTCGCCGAGTTCGAGCCCCTGGTCAACCGGTGCCTTGACGGCCGGCGGTAGCGGCAGGGAGACGGTGCGCGCCTCGCCAATGCGGCCGGCGGCGTCCTGTACGGCCATCCAGGCAAACGCCGTCAGCGTCCCGTCGATTGCCTCGACGCCACCCTCGAGGCCCACCCAGTAGTCGGCTGCGGGTACCGCGAGGCGCGCATCGCGGGCCCGGTTTCGCGCGCCGCGTCGGGTCTCTTCGTCGCTTGCAGGCTGGTCGGCGACGCCGGAGTCGGCGTCTACCGCGAGGAGTTCGCGCTCCCGCGCCGGGAACTGCAGGGCAAACGCGTCCTGGACCGCGCGCAACTTCGCGGGATTTTTCGATGCAACGACGACTTTCAGCGCACGCATGGCGGGCCCTGTATTCAGGCGGGCAGGTAGATTACCCTGCGCCCTGATCCGCGAACAAATCCCGTAACCGGCCACGGAGCGACTCGATCGTGAAACTGAGCAAGCGAGAATTCCTGCAACTGACGGGCGCGGCAGGCGTCGCCGCCGCCATGCCGGCCGGATCGGCTACGCTGGCCGCGGTCACCGGGCTCGAGAACATCACCGGCGGCCTGGCGGTCATCTCCGTCGACGAGCGCAGGGCGCGCGTCGCGAAGGCGCAGCGCCTGCTGGCCGAACACGGTATCGATGCGCTGCTGCTGGAGGCGGGCTCGGCGCTCGTCTACTTCACCGGCGTGCGCTGGTGGCGCTCGGAACGTTACACGGGCGCGATCATCCCGCGGGACGGCGAGATCGCGTTCGTGACGCCGTACTTCGAGGAGCCGTCGGTGCGCGAGAGCATGAGCTTTGGCGACGACGTTCGAACCTGGCACGAGCACGAGAACCCGTTCGCGCTCGTCGCCGGCATCCTGGCCGACCGGGGCCTGAAGAGCGGTCGCATCGGCATCGAGGAGACCGTGCGCCACTTCATCGTCGACGGCGTGCAGCAGGCGGCGCCGAAATTCGGGATCGTTTCCGCCAACCCGGTGACGCGCGGCTGCCGCATGTACAAGTCTCCCGCCGAGATTGCACTGATGCAGGCGGCCAACGACGTCACGATCGCCGCCTATCGCCACGTGCATTCGCGCGTGGAGGCCGGCATGAGCCCTGCCGAGATCTCGGCGATGATGGATGCGGCGACCGCGGCGCTCGGCGGGTCGCCGGGATTCTCGATGGCGCTGCTCAACGAAGCCAGCGCTTACCCGCACGGCAGCGACCAGCCGCAGGTCGTGCAAGAGGGCGGTGTCATCCTGATGGATTGCGGTTGTTCGGTCCACGACTACGAATCGGACATCTCGCGCACCTGGGTCTTCGGCGAGCCGACGGCAAAACAGCGCCGGGTCTGGGAAACGGTCAGGCGCGGGCAGGAACTGGCGCTGGAGACGGCTACCGTCGGCACGCCGGCCGGCCAGGTTGACGACGTCGTGCGTGCGTACTACGAAAGCCAGGGCTACGGCCCGGGCTACCGGACGCCGGGCCTGTCGCACCGCCTCGGCCACGGCATCGGCATGGACGGCCACGAGCCGGTCAACTTCGTCCACGGCGAGGCGACGCCGCTCGCGCCCGGCATGTGCTTCTCGAACGAGCCCGGCATCTACCTGTTCGGTGAATTCGGCGTGCGGCTCGAGGACTGCCTGTACATGACCGACGGCGGCCCGAAGCTCTTCACGGCGCTGTCGCCGTCGCTAGATCGACCCTTCGGCTGAGTCCGTTGCTTTCGGTCAGGTCCCCTGCGGGCAGCGGTAGGGCAGTTCGAGGATCGGGCGGGACTCCAGCCCCTGGTCAGCCATTGCGCGCATGAAATTCGGGTACGGCGTCGGGTCGAATTGAGGATAGGGCAGGTAGTCGAGGAATACCTCGAAGTCCATGTCCGCATCGTAGGGGGCGAATACGGCCGTGGCGCCCGCCTCGTCACCGACAATCGAGCTTGCCAGCCACCTGACCGATAAATCGCTGGAGAACTTCTCGGTGAGTTCCCGGTGCAGCTTAAGCGCGTCGCCGGTCCGTCCCTCGGCGCAAGCCTGGCGCAGGCTGACCAGGCCCCGGTTTTCCTCCGGCAGGTCGCTGCTCATGATCCGCGGCAGGATGCGGCTTGCGCCGTCGATGTCGCTTGCCCATAACAGCTGCCGGTGTGCCTGGTACAGGATAAAGACGTCGTCCCCGAATTTTTCGATCGCTTCGTGCGCGAGTGCCCGCATCAGTTCCGAGGCTTCCGGCGTTCGCAAGCTCTGCAGAGCCATATTGGCAAACTGCCTGGAGAACTCGCCGGCTTCGAATCGTTCGCGGACGTCGGCGGTAACCTCGGCATGCATCCCCAGGCTGCGCCAGATCTCGTAGCGGATCGCATATTCATCGATTGCGTTGGGACGTTCCGCGAGAAATTCATCGATCAATCGCAGGGCTCTCCGCAGATCCAGTTCGCGTATGGCCTTGACGGAGCGGTACTTGAGCAGCGTTATCGGGTCGTTTTCGAACCGTATGGCATTTTCCAGTGCCTCGTCACGGCGCCTGCGCATTTCTTCGGCCGGGAGATCGGTGATGCCGCCGGTCAGCTGGTTCGTTGCAAGCTGCTGCGACCAGAAGAAGTCGAGCCCGAAGTGTGCCGCGGCAAATTCCGGGTCCAACGTCACTGCCTTCTCGTAGCCTTCGAGAGCGGCGAGAAACTCGTACGGATCGCCCTGTGAGCCGGCCGCCCAGAACGCTCCCCGCGCCGTCAGGTAAGCCTCGTAGGCGGCGACCGAACTCGTACCGGCCGACATCATCGCTTCGAGCGCCTCGGGATCCATGGCCGTTTCCAGCGCCTTTGCGATTTCGACGGCTATTTCCTCCTGGATCGCGATGACGTCCTCGGGCTTGCGATCGAAGGTCTCCGACCAGAGGTGAAAGCCGTCGTCCGCCCGGATCAGCTGCGCCGTTATCCGGAGCCGGTCACCGCCGCGCCGCACGGACCCTTCCAGTATGTGCTCGACGCCGAGCACCGAGGCAATCGCAGCGATCGGCTCGCTGGAACCCTTGAACGCGAAGGATGAAGTCCGCGCGCTGACCAGCAGGTCGGGCGTGCGGGCGAGTGCGTTCAGGATTTCCTCGGTCAGGCCGTCGGCGAACCACTCCTGCTCCTGGTCGGACGACATGTTGACGAAGGGCAGTACCGCGATGGACTTGGGGCTCTCGGCTACGATGCCCACACCGGCGGCTTCCGTGGGTCGCTCGCTCGTTTCGGCCGCGGTCTCCGGTTCGACGGTTGCCGGCCGCTCGTACGCCTGCCGTTCCCAGATGAAGTAGCCGAGCGCGATCGCCAGCGCGCCGATGATGACAAAATCGAGCTTGCGGCCGGTCGATGCCGTGACCGAGACAGTAACGTCTACGTCTCTCGTCTTCCTGATTCCGTCCGGCGTCAGTTCGAAGGCCCAGGCGAACAGCAGGGCGAAGGGAAAGCCGATGGCGACCAGCACGATGAGGGTCTTGATGACCCAGTCGGGCGTACCAAAGGCTTCGAACAGCAGTTCCGCGATCTGGATTGCGACCCAGCCGAGTACGACGTAGGCAATGCCGACGCGCACCACGTTGCGTCGCTTCAGCTCCTGGAAGAGTCTGACCATGCGCCCCCCGGGGCGAATTCAGCAGGCCGTGAACATAACAGAAAACAGAGGTTTACAGTATGTAGCGCGCACCCGGATTGGCGGGAGCGCGCCGCGCGCGATCGATGCCTGACATAATCGGCGTCGCCCGCGAGGCGGGCTCCTACGATTCCGGCTGCTCGCTGAGTTCGGCCGCGAGCGCTTCGAAGCTCGTGAGCGGCAGCGAACAGTGCGTGCCCACGCAGCGGTAGGCCACGGTCTGTCCCTCAACGGGTTTGCGCGAGGCAAGCGCCCCGGGCAGGCCGGTCGCATCCGCCGGAATCGCGAACACGAGTCGGCGCGGCGCGTACAGTCGCGCGGCGGCGTCGCGCCAGCGCGCGCTTTCGGCTCGCTCGCCGCGGACCAGGATGATCTCCGGATGGTGCAGGTATTCCTCGAGGGCGGCGAGCAGCGTCACGTGCCCATGCGGGTACTCGGATGTCGCGCGCCACGACGCGCGCAGGCAGCGCTCGGCGGCATCGAGATAACGTGTCTCGCCGAGCAGGAAGCCGAGGCGCTGCAGCGCGTACGCGGCGATGCCGTTGCCGGAGGGCATTGCCTCGTCGGCGAGCGGCTTGAGCCGGTGCATCAGCGACTCGTGATCGTCGGCGGTAAAAAAGAATCCGCCGTCTGCCGGATCTTCGAAGTGCTCCAGCAGCAGGTCGGCAATCCGGATCGCAAACCCGAGGTGACGCGCCTGCCAGTCGGACTGCAAGAGCTCGAGGAGGGCGTCGAGCAGGAACGCGTGGTCGTCCAGGTAGGCCGGGAATTTCGTCTGCCCGTCCTTGTGGCTCGCGTAGAGGCGGCCGCCGACGACCAGTTTCGTCTCGATGAAATCGGCCGCGCGCTGGGCAGCTTCGACCAGGTCCTGGCGTTCGAGGCAGCGGCCCGCGATCGCGAACCCACGGATTGCGAGCGCGTTCCAGGCCGTCAGTTGCTTGTCATCGCGCGCGGGCGGCACTCGCCCGGCACGGACAGCCAGGAGCTTCTGCCGGGCCTGGTCGAGCAGCGCCTGCACGTCCTCTTCGCTCCGGTCCAACGCCTCGGCGATTTCGGCAATGCGCTTGCGCACGGTCAGGTGCCAGTGATCCTCGAAGTTCGCATTGTCGTCGAGACCGTAGCGTTGCGAGACCGCGACGTATTCGTCGGCGTCCAGCAGTTTCTTTACCTGGGCCGGCGTCCAGACATAGAACTTGCCTTCCTCGCCCTCAGAGTCCGCGTCGCGTGACGAATAGAAGCCGCCGTCCGGCGCCTGCATGTCCGCGAGCATCCAGTCGGCCGTCTCGTTCGCGACGCGCGCAAACGTCGGCTCGCCTGTGGCGATGTGCGCCTGCGCGTAGACGGCAAGCAATGGGCCGTTGTCGTACAACATCTTCTCGAAGTGCGGGATCTCCCAGAACCGGTCGACCGAGTAGCGGCAGAAACCGCCGCCGAGCTGGTCGTAGATGCCGCCCTCGGCCATGCGGATCAGCGTCAGCGAGGCCATGAACAGCGCATCGACATCGGGTTCCGCGTCGTTCGCCGTCGAGCGCCAGTGGCGGAGCAACCGGTCGATCGTCGTCGGATGCGGAAATTTCGGGGCGCCGCCGATGCCGCCGTAGTCGCGGTCGAAGGTGGCGGCGATGCGCTCGCGCGCCAGGGCCAGCGGCGCGGCATCCAGCGTCACGTCGTCACCTGCCGCCTCGGGATCGAGCCTGCCGAACACGGCCGAGAGCTGCTCGCCCTGCGCCCGCACGTCGCCGGGGTTCGCTGAGTAGTATTCGGCCACACGCTCGAGCAACTCGGTGAACGCCGGCATGCCGTAACGCGCTTCCTTCGGGAAGTAGGTGCCGCCGAAGAACGGTTTCTGGTCAGCCGGATTCAGGAACATCGTCAGCGGCCAGCCGCCGGGGCGCTGCGTCAGGAGTTGCTGCGCCGTCTGGTAAATGCGGTCGATGTCGGGACGCTCTTCGCGATCGACCTTGATATTGACGAACAGCCGGTTCATCACCTCGGCCGTAGCGATGTCCTCGAAAGACTCGTGCGCCATCACGTGGCACCAGTGGCAGGCCGAGTAGCCGATCGACAGCAGGATCGGTTTGCCGCTGCTGCGTGCGGCTTCGAGCGCTTCCGGCCCCCACGGGTACCAGTCGACCGGGTTGTCCGCGTGCTGCAGCAGGTAGGGGCTGGTTTCGGCGGCCAGCCGGTTGAGCGGAGTCTCTGGCATCGTAGGCGCCGGGCGGGAAAACCTGACTATACCCGATCCCGCGAGCCCGTTCGGGAGCCGTGCTAAACTCGGTCCGCCGACTCACCGAAGCCCGACACGATGCTGACCTACCCCGAGATAGATCCGGTCCTTTTTTCCATAGGCTTCATAAAGATACGCTGGTATGGGCTGATGTACGTCATCGGCTTCGTGGCCGCGTGGCTGCTGGCCCGGCGGCGAGCCGCGATGCCGTGGTCGCCGGCAAAGCCGGAGCAGGTCGACGACCTCGTCTTCTACGGCATGCTAGGCGTGATCCTGGGCGGGCGCCTCGGTTACGTGTTCGTGTACGGGTTGAACGAGCTCGCGCGCGACCCGCTATATATCTTCAAGATTACGCAGGGCGGCATGTCCTTTCACGGCGGGCTGGGCGGCGTGATCGTCGCGATGTGGTGGTATGGCCGGAAGCTCGGCCGGCGCGTCTTCGAGATGACGGACTTCGCGGCGCCGCTGGTGCCGATCGGCCTCGGGCTCGGCCGCGTCGGCAATTTCATCAACGGCGAGCTTTGGGGCAAGGAGACCGACGTGCCCTGGGCATTCAGGGTCGGTGACCGCGTGCTGCATCCGTCGCAGCTTTATGAAGCGCTGCTCGAGGGACTTGCACTGTTCCTCGTCCTGTGGATTTTCTCGAAGCGGGCACGGCCCTACATGGCCGTCTCCGGGCTGTTCCTGCTGTGCTACGGCGCGTTCCGCTTCTTCGTCGAGTTCTACCGCGTGCCGGACGCGCATCTCGGGTATCTCGCGTTCGGCTGGCTCACGATGGGCCAGGTCCTGTGCCTGCCGATGCTGTTCTTCGGCGTGCTGATGCTGGCGGTCGCTTATCGCGACCGTACACCGAGGGAGGGTACTGCCTGATATGAAGCAATACCTGGACATGATGCAGCACGTGCGCGACAAGGGCGCACGCAAGGAAGACCGCACCGGCACCGGCACGCTGAGCGTGTTCGGCTACCAGATGCGCTTCGATCTGTCCGCCGGATTCCCGATGGTGACGACGAAGAAATTGCATACGCGTTCGATCATCCACGAGTTGTTGTGGTTCCTGAGCGGCGATTCGAATACTCGTTACCTGAAGGAAAACGGCGTCTCGATCTGGGACGAGTGGGCCGACGAGAACGGCGAACTCGGACCGGTCTATGGCGTGCAATGGCGCAGCTGGCCGGCGCCGAACGGCGAGCATTTTGACCAGATCGCGGACCTGATGCGGCGCCTGCAAACGGACCCGGATTCGCGTCGGCTGATCGTTTCTGCATGGAACGTCGCCGAGATCCCGCGAATGGCTCTGCCTCCCTGCCATTGCCTGTTCCAGTTCTATGTCGCCGACGGCAAGCTGTCCTGCCAGCTCTACCAGAGAAGCTGCGATATCTTCCTCGGCGTGCCGTTCAACATCGCGTCTTACTCGCTGCTGACTCACATGATCGCGCAGCAGACGGGACTGCGCCCCGGCGAGTTCGTCTGGACCGGCGGCGACTGTCACCTGTACCTGAACCACCTCGAGCAGGCCGACGAGCAGCTTCGCCGCGAGCCGCTGCCGCTGCCGAAACTCGCGATCAAGCGCAAGCCGCCGAGCATCTTCGATTACCGCTTCGAGGATTTCGAGATACTCAATTACGAGTCGCACCCGCATATCCGCGCCGCTGTCGCGGTCTGAGTCCGGCGTGAGGATCTCGATCGTCGTCGCCGTTTCGGCCAATGGCGTCATCGGCCGCGATGGCGGGCTGCCCTGGCATCTGCCCGAAGACCTGAGGCGCTTCAAGCGGATTACGATGGGCAAGCCACTGATCATGGGGCGCACGACTCACGAGTCGATAGGTCGCGCACTGCCCGGCCGGCAGAACATCGTGATCACGCGGCAGCAGGATTACCGCGCCGAGGGCTGCGACGTCGTTTCCTGTCCCGCCGAAGCTCTTCGCGCGGCGGGCGACGCCGAGGAAGTCATGGTCATCGGCGGCGGCGAGATCTACGCCCTGTTCCTGCGCCGCACGGATCGGATCCACCTGACCCGCGTCGACGCCGAGGTAGACGGGGATACGTATTTTCCGCGACTGGATCCCGACGACTGGATGCTCGTCGAACGTGAAGCGGTCGCAGCGCGCGAGAGCGCCTGCGGCTTCGTCTACGAGCTGTTGGTGCGCCGGAGCGAGGAAGCGGCGACGGATTGAAAGTGCGGGGCTGCACATTTCCCGTATATCGGCCATTCCCGGCCCGTGCTAGCGTGCAATCGTCAATCGATATTCACGCAACTGTGAGCATGTGTCATGCGTACGTTCCTGATCGGTACGATCCTGGCAGGCGCGGCGGCCTTCGTTGCGACGAGCTGCGCGACCTCGCCGGAGGTGGAGGCCCGTTACCGGGCCAGTGAAGACCGGATAGCGGCTATCTTCGGGCAGGCGGCGGAGACCCCGGAACTCGGTCCGGCCGAGCGCTGCCTGGGCGAACTCGAGATCCGTAACTTCCGCCCGCTCGACGATCGCTACATCCTGTTCGAGGGTCAGCGCGGCAAGCAGTGGATCAACCAGTTGCACATGCGCTGCTTCGATCTCGAGTACGCGCAGGCGCTGCGAGTCCGCTCCTTCTCCATGATGCGCATGTGCGAGTTCGACAGCTTCATGCCGGGCGACTGGTTCGACTGGCCATGGTATCGCCGCTGGCCCTGGCACTGGGGCGGCTGGCCGACCGGTTCGACCTGCACGCTCGGCAAGTTTCACCCGGTGAGCGAGGAGCATGTGCTGGCGATCGAGGCGGCGATACGATCCCGCTAGTGGGGCACGCCAACGGGCCCAATCCTCGACCAACTCAGGGCCAGGCAGTAGCACAGCTCCCAGCACCAGCTCCCGGCAGCCCGGTCAGCGGATGTTTCCTGGACCGAGTGCTGCCGCTCGTCCCGCATTCCTGGCGGCGAAAAAGAACTGCCGGATACCGGCCGCCCGCCGTACTATGAAGGCCTTCTGCCGGCCTCGGGCCGGTCGGTGTCGGTCATTGCGGGGAGCGCGCGTGTGACGATTCAGGACCTGGGAAATATCGGTGAGTTTGTCGGATCCATTGCGGTACTGTTGTCGCTGGTTTACCTGGCCTTCCAGATACGCAACAGCACGGAGGCCGCGCGCACGTCGACCTATCAGTCTGTCGTTTCCGATTTCGGGGAATTGAATCGTGCCATGGCCTCGACTCCCGGTTTGTCGAGTCTTTTCGTCAAGGGAATGAACGATTTCCTGTCGCTGGACCCGGACGAAAAAGCCCGCGTCTCGCAGCTGTTCTTCATGATCTTCCACTATTTCGAGAACATGTATTACCAGAACCGGAAGGGGTACCTGGAGAATGACGTCTGGATCGGCTGGAAGCGGCTGATGCTCACGTATTACGGTTGTGCGGGATTCCAGGCCTGGTGGTTGCTGCGGAAGGACGTGTTCAGCAGCCGCTTCGTCGAATTCCTGGCCAATGAGCGATCGGACAAACCGGTCGCGAGCTACTTCGATATCACGCAAATGGCGAATCCGGCAGCCTGACGGCCCCCGCCCGGGCTGGCCCGGGCGCCTGCCGGGACCAGCGAGTATCAGTCGGCAGGCGGCTCGAGCCGGCCGCGCGGCGTTTACGCCGGGGCGGTCGCTTTTGCGTTCCAGCCGCGCAACAGGCCGTACAGCGTCAGCAACAGAGCGATCAGGATCGTGATGCCGCACAGCATCAACGAGGCCGACACCAACGGGTTGTCGCCGCCGTGCGGCGGCGGGAATTTCTCGGTGATCGTCGGCATCAGCGGCGACGACGAGCCGGCAAGCGCAGCGATGACGCCAGCGGTGCCGTTCGCCCAGGTGCCGATCTGCAGCGTGACGAACCAGAGCAGCAGGGCGGCGGACGCCAGCCGCATCTCGTTCAGTACGAACGCGAACACCACCATCAGCACGCCGTTGGCGGTG
>JAOUIH010000205.1 GCA_029884165.1 Gammaproteobacteria bacterium
GCTCGCCGATGCCACGTTCGACGCCGTGCTCGAACACTGGGCGGGGCTCGGCTACTACGCGCGGGCGCGCAACCTGCACGGGGCGGCTGCCGTCATCCGGGACAGGCACGACGGCGAGTTCCCGCGGGGCTTCGAAGAGGTCGTGGCACTTCCGGGCATCGGGCGCTCGACCGCGGGCGCGATACTCGCGCAGGCCTTCGACGAGCGCCACGCGATCCTGGACGGGAACGTCAAACGCGTGCTCGCGCGCTTCCACGCGATCGAAGGGCCGCCGACCAGCGCGCGCGTGTTGCAGGCGCTGTGGGAGCGCGCGGAACAACACACGCCGGCACAGCGCGCCGCCGACTACACGCAGGCGATCATGGATCTCGGCGCCACGCTCTGCACGCGCACGAAGCCGCGCTGCGGCGAGTGCCCGCTCGAGTCCTGCTGTGCGGCGCATGCGCTCGGCCGCGAGACCGATTTTCCCGGCCGGAAAGCGAAGAAGGCCAAGCCGCTGCGCGTCACGCACATGGTGCTGGTGCGCGCCGGCAACGAGCTGTTCCTCGAGCGTCGCCCGGCATCCGGGATCTGGGGCGGGTTGTGGAGCCTGCCCGAGGTCGCGGCGAGCGATGCGATCGCCGAGTGGTGCAGATCGCGCCTCGGCGCCGAGCCCGCAAGCGTATCGGAGTGGCAGACGCTACGACACAGCTTCAGCCACTACGATCTCGACATACGCCCGGTCGAAGTGCAGCTGCCGCCCGGTTCGCGTACAGTAGCCGACGGCGACGCGGGCCGCTGGTACGATCTGGGCTCGCCGCCGGGCGTCGGCGTCGCCGCGCCGGTCAGAATTCTGATCGACACTCTGATGACGAAGGGAGCAGGCTGAATGGCCCGAACCGTGCACTGCGTACTCCTGGGCAAGGATGCCGAGGGACTCGATTACGCCCCCTACCCGGGACCGCTCGGGCAGCGGATCTACGAAAACGTCAGCAAGGAGGCCTGGCAGCGCTGGCTGTCGCACCAGACGATGCTGATCAACGAGTATCGCCTGACGCCCATCGAGCCCGAGGCACGCCGTTTCCTGGAAGCCGAGATGGAAAAGTTCTTCTTCACGGGCGGCGCCGAACGGCCGAAGGAATACGTCCCACCGACCCGGTAGGAGCCCGCCCTGCGGGCAACCAAAGCCAGCCGTGCGCAGCGCGCGCTCCTACGGCGCTGCCCTGACCCGGTCGGGCCGCGCGGGCCCGCGTATCCACACGCCGGGGCGATTGCCGGTCAGCGCGCCGCCGCGAATTACGAATTCCCCGTTGATCATCACGTGCTCGATGCCGAGCGGGTAACGATGCGGGTCCGTGTAGGTGGCCTGGTCCTGCACGGTGTCGGCGTCGAATACCGTGATATCGGCGAAGGCGCCCTCGACGATGCGGCCGCGCTCTGCCTGGTTGTACTGGTCCGCCGGCATCGAGCTCATCTTTTTCACGGCCTCCTCCAGCGTCAGCACGCCGAGTTCGCGCACGTAGCGCGCCAGCACGCGTGGGAACGCGCCGTAACTACGCGGATGGGGGAACCCGTCGCCATAAGCAACCGGGTCGCCGTCCGTTTCGATCATCGCGAGCGGATGCTGCATGATGCGGATGACGTCCTGTTCGTCCATCGCGTGGAAGATTACGGAGAAGCCGCCTTTCTGCTCCAGTTCTATAGCGAGGTCGATGCCTGTGTCGATGTTGTTCGGCAAGCCACGGTCGGCCGCCATGTCGGCGAGTGTCCTGCCGTTGTAGGATTGGTCGGCGCGCAGCACACGGATCTGCACCCGCGCGAGGTCGCCGCCGGTGCGGTCGTTCATGAAGATTTCGCGCATTTCCTCGCGGATCTGCGGCAGCTGTTCCGGATCGTTGACGCGCTTCGCGAACTCCTCCGGGCCGCCCGCGAGGACCCACTGCGGGAACAGCACCGCGGAGCGCGTGCTCGACGCGGTATAGGGATAGAGGTCGTGCACGATGTCGACGCCGCGCGCACGCGCCTCGTCGATCAGCGCTAGCGTTCGCTCCGACCATCCCCACTGGTTCACGCCGGCGACCTTGTGGTGGTTGATCTGCGCCGGGATGCCGGCCTCCTCGGCGATACGGATCGTCTCGTTGACCGAGTCGATGAGCCCGGTCGCTTCGTTGCGCATGTGGGTCACGTAGATGCCGCCATAGGCGGCCGCGACCTTCGCGAGCTCGATCACCTCCTCGGTCTCCGCGTAGTTCGCCGGCACGTACAGGAGGCCTGTCGAGAGGCCCAGCGCGCCCTGCTTCATCGACTCCTCGACGAGGTCGCGCATGGCCTGCAGCTCGTCGTGGTCGGGCGCACGATTCTCGAGGCCGAGCACCTGCTTGCGCGTCCAGGTGTGGCCTGCGAAGAAGCCGATGTTCGGCGCGATGTCGAGCGAGCGGGCATATTCGTCCAGCGGCCACGGCTGGTCGCCACTGTGCAGCGACGCGATGATCGTCGTGATGCCCTGGCGCGTGAAGTTCTCGGCCAGCGGGTGCTCGTGGATCTCGGTTTCGATGTGCGCGTGGTTGTCGATGAAGCCGGGCCCGACGATGAGCCCGCTGACGTCGACGATCTCGCGCGCGTTGCTGCCCGCAAGCCCGCTGCGCGAGATGGCGACGATGCGATCCCCCCGGATGCCGACGTCGGCCGCGTAGCGCTCGTTGCCGAGGCCGTCAACGACGGTGCCGCCGGCGAACACGAGGTCGAAGTCGTAGGCCGGCTCGCTCGCTCCGGCCTGCGCCTCGCCGGCCGGCGGCGCCGCCGGCTGGCAGGCGGCAAGCAGGCAGGCTAGCAGCGGCGGGATGATTCTTTGCATCGTTCGTCTCCCGTGTCTGTCGCGAGCCTAGGTCGAAACGCGGGTCGCCTGCAAGGCGGGGACCTGTGGATGCCGACCGATGCCGCCGCGATGCTGCGGGAGCCCGCCCCGCGGGCGATCCATTGCCGAGACGCACGCCGCTTCGCCCATCACTTCGGCTAGGCTACCGGCAACTCCGTCGTCTTCCTGACCGTGCGAATCGCGACGCTGGAATTCACTCGCGCCACACCGGGCAATCGCGTCAGCGCCTCGTTGTGCAGGCGCTCGAAATCCGCCATGTCGGAGACGACGAGCCGGAGGAGGTAATCGAACTCGCCGGTCATGAGATAGCACTCCATCACCTCCGGCACCTTCTGGATCGCCTCCTCGAACGCGGCCAGCTCGCTCTGCTCCTCGCGCCGGAGCGCGATGTGCACGAACACCGTGCCCGGCAGGCCGACCCGCTTCTGGTTCAAGAGCGCGACGTAGCGCTCGATGTAGCCCGCCTGTTCGAGCGCGCGCACGCGCCGCAGGCAGGCCGACTCGGACAGGCTGACCCTGGAGGCCAGCTCCACGTTGCTGATGCGGCCGTCCTGCTGCAGGGCGCGCAGGATTCGGCGGTCGAATCGGTCGGTCTTCATGACGGAAAATTGCACCCAAAGGCCCTGATTCCGCAGAAGATGCCATCAATCACCCGAAAAGTCACCGATTCAGCAGGGAAATTGCGCATGAGGGCGCGTATCCTGCGCGACTTGTTGTGTATCGGTCTCACGAGGGGGAGACGGGCATGAAGATCGGTGTACCGAAGGAAATCAAGGTTCTCGAGTACCGCGTGGGCATGACCCCGGCGGGCGTGCGGGAGCTGGTCCACGACGGCCACGAGGTGATCGTCGAGACGGACTGCGGCGCAGGCATCGGCCTGACCGACAAGGACTACAAGGCGGCCGGTGCGAAGGTCGTCAAGACGGCGAAGCAGGTATTCGACGCCGCGAACCTGGTCGTCAAGGTCAAGGAGCCGCAGCTCGCAGAGTGCAAGATGCTGCGGCCCGACCAGGTGCTGTTCACCTACCTGCACCTCGCGGCCGACCCCGCCCAGGCGAAGGCGCTGGTGAAGTCGGGCACGACGGCGATCGCCTACGAGACCGTCACCGCGAAGGACGGCTCGCTGCCGCTCCTGACCCCGATGAGCGAGGTCGCGGGCCGGCTGTCGATCCAGGCCGGCGCCTACGCGCTGCAAAAGGCCAATGGCGGCCGCGGCGTGCTGCTGGGCGCCTGCCCGGCG
>JAOUIH010000075.1 GCA_029884165.1 Gammaproteobacteria bacterium
GGAGTTCGAGGAAGTCGCCAACAAGCTCGAACCCGGCCAGCTCTCCGAACCGTTCCGCTCCCGTTTCGGCTGGCACATCCTCGAAGTCATGGACCGCCGCGTCTATGACAATACCGAGGAAATGAAGGAACGGAATTGCATCGAGCGCGTGCGCAACAGCAAGCTGGCCGACGAGTCCGAACTGTGGGTGCGCCGCATCCGCGACGAGGCCTACGTCGAAAAGCGCGTCGGCACCAGCTGACACGCGCGCCCGGCCGGGCGATCCATTCGTGGCGCTGACCTCAATCTCGAAGCCGCTGGCCGTTACCGCCGGGGAACCCGCTGGCATCGGTCCCGAACTCTGCCTCGCGCTCGCCGGCACGGCCTGGGCCCGGCGCAGCGTCATCATCACCGACCCAGACGTGCTGCATGCCCGCGCGGAGCGGCTCGGCCGCCGGCTGTGCGTCGTTTCCTACGATCCAGCGAAACCCGGCTCGGCCGCGCTGCCGGCCGACGGCCTGTGGGTGCTCGCACAGCGCATGCCGCGGCCGGCCGTGTGCGGTCACCCGGACCCGGCCAATGCCGCGGCGCTGCTCGACGGGCTGCGGATCGCGGTCGACGGCTGCCTGAAGGGCGATTTCGGCGCACTGGTCACGGCGCCCATCCAGAAGAGCACGATCAACGACGCCGGCATCCCGTTCACTGGCCACACCGAGTTTCTCGCCGAGCTGACCGGGACACCGTTGCCGGTGATGCTGCTCGTCGCCGGCACGCTGCGCGTCGCGCTCGCGAGCACGCACCTGCCGCTCTCGGCCGTGCCGGCGTACATCACCGCCGGCCGGCTGACTGCGGTGATCGAGGTGCTGCACGCCGACCTCCGCGCGAAGTTCGGCATCGCGGACCCGGACATCGTCGTCTGCGGCCTGAACCCGCACGCCGGCGAGGCCGGTCACCTCGGCCGCGAGGAGATCGAGGTCATCGAGCCGGCGATCCGGGCCCTCTGCGCCGCGGGCCTGAAACTTCGGGGCCCGCTACCGGCCGACACCGCGTTCACGCCGGCCGCCGGCAAGCCGGACGCGGTGCTCGCCATGTACCACGACCAGGGCCTGCCGGTGCTGAAGTACGCGGGCTTCGGCCGCGCGGTCAACGTGACGCTCGGCCTGCCGATCGTGCGCACCTCGGTCGACCATGGCACCGCGCTCGACATTGCCGGCAGTGGCAAGGCCGACGCCGGCAGCCTGCTCGCCGCCGTCGAACTCGCGGCGAAGCTGGCCGGGGCATGAGCGGTCCGCAGCGCGCGCGCAAGCGCTTCGGCCAGCATTTCCTTGTCGACCCGGAGATCATCCGCATGATCGTCGCGAGCGTCGCGGCCGGCCCGGGCGACACGCTGGTCGAGATCGGCCCCGGCCAGGGCGCGATCACCACACCGCTGGCGAGGACCGGCGCCACGCTGCACGCGATAGAGTTCGATCGCGACCTCGCCGCTGCGCTGCGCCTGCACTACGCGGACAATCTGCGCGTCACGATCCACGAGGCCGACGCGCTCCGCTTCGACTATGCGTCGCTGGGCCGGGATCTCCGCCTCGTCGGCAACCTGCCCTACAACATCTCGACGCCGCTCCTGTTCCGGCTGCTCGAATTCCTGGACCACATCCGCGACATGCACTTCATGCTGCAGAAAGAGGTGGTGGACCGTATCGCCGCCGCGCCGGGCAGCAAGGCCTACGGGCGGCTAACCGTGATGCTCGGGTGCCGCGCCGAGGTCGTGCCGCTGTTCGACGTGCCGCCGGACTCGTTCTCGCCGGCGCCGAAAGTCATGTCCTCCGTGCTCCGGATCCGGCCGCGAGAAGCACAGGTTGAGATTGCCGATCGCACGCTGTTCGCGGCGCTGGTGGCGCAAGGGTTCTCGCAGCGCCGCAAGACGCTGCATAACGCGCTCAAGGGCCACGTGAGTGACGCCGAACTCTCGGCTGCCGGCATCGACCCGGGCGCGCGGGCCGAGCAGGTGCCGATCGAGGCCTGGGCCCGCCTGGCCAACGAACTCGCCGCCGGGCACCACGATGGGCCGCCGGCCGGCTGAGGCCGGCACGCAACTCAGGTAGAATTGCGCTGCCGAGCGCACACGGTATGCCGACACGTATGGACAGAGACTGCGACATCCGGATCGAGGTGGCCACGAACTACGTGGACGAGCAGTCCGAACCTGAGTTCAGCCGCTACGTCTTTTCCTACACGATCACGATTGCGAATCACGGGCCGGTCGCCGCGCGCCTCCTGAGCCGCCACTGGGTCATTACCGATGCCAACGGCAAGGTGCAGGAGGTCAATGGCAACGGTGTCGTCGGCGAGCAGCCGCATCTGAACCCGGGCGAGGTGTTCAAGTACTCGAGCGGCGCCGTGCTCGAAACCCCGGTCGGCGCCATGCAGGGCCGTTACCGTATGGAAACGGACAACGGCGATTTCTTCTATGCCCCGATCCCGGCGTTCACGTTGGCGGTCCCGGGCCTGCTGCACTAACGCATTGGCTACCTGGGCGATAGGCGACCTGCAGGGCTGTTACGACCCCTTCCGCCGCCTGCTCGACAAGCTGGAGTTCGATCCGGCCGTGGACCGCCTTTGGCTGACCGGCGATCTCGTCAATCGTGGCCCGCACTCGCTGAAGACCCTGCGCTATGTGCGCGAGCTCGGCGACGCCGTGATCACCGTGCTCGGCAATCACGACCTGCACCTGCTGGCGCTGGGCCACGGCGTACGCTACTCCAGTGCGCATTTCGACTCGCTGTGGAAAGTACTGAGCGCGCCGGACTGCGACGAACTGCTCGACTGGCTGCGGCACCGGCCGATGGCGCACTACGACGAGTCGACCAATACACTGATGGTGCACGCCGGATTGCCGCCGCAATGGAGCGTCCCGAAGGCTCTGAAGCGCGCCGCGGAAGTAGAGAAGGCGCTGCGTGGCAGAAAGCACGAGAAGCTGCTCGACAAGATGTACGGCAACCGCCCGGATCTCTGGAGCAGCGAGCTCGAGGGCCGGCCCCGGCTGCGCTTCATCATCAATGCGCTGACGCGTACGCGGATGATCGACGCTGACGGGCGCCTGGACTTCACGCACAGCGGTCCGCCGGAGAGCGCACGCAAGGGCCTGGTACCGTGGTTCGAGGCGGCGGAGCCGAAATGGGCGGGCACCCGCATCGTCTTCGGCCACTGGTCGGCGCTCGGCCTCATTGTCCGTCCGGATCTGATCTGCGTGGACACCGGCTGCGTCTGGGGGCGCGACATGACGGCTGTCCGCCTCGACGGCGAACCGGCGACTGTGGCTATCAACTGCCGGGATGACTGAGCGTGTCGCGGGCCGGCCCGAGGCGGTACACTGGCGCCCGGGGGATGTCCGCAGATGCCTGACGATAAAGTCATACATGCCGGCAACGCGCCAAAGCCGGTAGGTGCCTATCCGCACGCCCGGCAGGTCGGCGACCTGCTGTTCCTGTCGGGCATCGGCCCGCGCCCGGCCGGCGGCGGCCCGATACCGGGCGTCGTCCTCGGTGCCGACGGCGAGGTCGAGGACTACGACATCGCAGCGCAGTGCCACGCGGTGTTCGCGAACGTGAAAGCGGTGCTCGAGAGTGCCGGTGCGACCTGGCAGGACCTCGTCGACGTCACCGTGTTCCTGACCGACATCCGGCGCGACTTCACGACCTACAACCGGGTCTACGCCGAGTATTTCTCGGTCGAGACCGGACCCTGCCGCACGACCGTCGAGGTCAACCGCCTGCCCTCCC
This sequence comes from Gammaproteobacteria bacterium, assembly GCA_029884165.1. Classification (GTDB taxonomy): domain Bacteria; phylum Pseudomonadota; class Gammaproteobacteria; order Steroidobacterales; family Woeseiaceae; genus JAOUIH01. Next base: position 3,759 of record JAOUIH010000075.1, read on the forward strand.
CGATCGCCATCGAACTGAAGTGCATCGCCCGCGCCAAGAGCCAGTAACCGGAGACCGCGCATGAAATCGCTCACCGCATTCAGCTTCCAGAAGTGGATCGACGAGCACCGTCACCTGCTGAAGCCGCCCGTCTGCAACCAGCAGGTGTTCGAGGAAAACGACTTCATCGTCATGGTCGTCGGCGGGCCGAATTCGCGCACCGATTACCATTACGACGAGGGCCCGGAGTTTTTCTACCAGCTCGAGGGCGAAATGCTGCTGAAGACGATCCAGGACGGGAAGCGCGTCGACATCCCGATACGCGAAGGCGAGATCCTGCTGCTGCCGCCGAAGATCCCGCACTCACCGCAGCGGTTCAAGGACACGGTCGGGCTGGTCATCGAGCGCAAGCGCCTGCCCGAAGAGCTCGACGGCTTTCTGTGGTTCTGCGACAAGTGCGACAACAAGCTGTACGAGGAGTATCTCTACATCAGCGACATCGTCGGGCAGCTGCCGCCAATCTTCGATCGCTATTACGGCTCCGAGGAAAATCGCACCTGCGGTCATTGCGGCTGGGTGATGCCGCCGCACTAAGCGGGACTGCATGCTGAAGATCGACATCCACACGCACATCCTGCCGGAGAACTGGCCAAACCTCGCTGAGCGCTACGGCTACGGCGGTTTCGTGCAGCTCGAGCACTGCGGGCCCGGGTGCTCGCGGATGGTGATCGACGGCAAGCATTTCCGCGACGTCGAGCCGAACTGCTGGGACGCCGGCGTGCGGCTGGCCGAGTGCGACATGGCGGCCGTGGACGTACAGGTCCTGTCCACGGTGCCGGTGATGTTCAGCTACTGGGCAAAACCCGCCGACACGGCGGATCTCGCCAGGCTCCTGAACGACCACATCGCCGGACTCGTCGCACAACAGCCGCAACGTTTCATCGGCCTGGGCACGCTGCCGCTGCAGGACGCCGACCTCTCGGTCCGGGAACTCGAGCGCTGCGTGCAGTCGATCGGGTTGGCGGGCGTGCAGATCGGCACCCACGTCAACGGCTGGAACCTGGACGACCCGCGGCTCTTCCCGGTATTCGAGGCCGCACAGGACCTGGGCGCGGCGATCTTCGTGCACCCCTGGCAGATGCTGGGCAAGGAACGCATGGGGCTCTACTGGCTGCCCTGGCTGGTCGGCATGCCGGCCGAGACCGCGCTGTCCATCTGCTCGATGATCTTCGGCGGCGTGTTCGAGAAACTGCCCAGGCTCCGCGTCGCCTTCGCGCACGGCGGCGGCGCTTTCCCCGGGCTGATCGGACGCCTCGAGCACGGCTTCAACGTGCGCCCCGACATTGTCGCGACCCACAATGAGCGCAACCCGCGCGAATACGTCGGCCAGTTCTGGGTCGACTCGCTGGTGCACGACGCGCCGATGCTCGATTACATGATCGGGCTGTTCGGGCGCGAGAAGATCGCGCTCGGCAGCGACTATCCCTTCCCGCTGGGCGAGGAGCGCCCGGGCGAGCTGATCGAGTCCATGCATCTCGATCGCGAGACGCGCGACTGGCTGCTGGCCGGCGCGGCGCTCGACTGGCTCGCCCTCGACCGCAAGGACTACGAGCGATGACGCAGGCAGACTACCGGACCGGGCGGGACTTCGCCGAGGCCGCGGACAGGGCCGATCCGCTCCGGCATTTTCGCGACGAGTTCAACTTCCCCGTAGATCGCAACGGGCTGTCCTGCGTCTACCTTTGCGGCAACTCGCTGGGACTGCAGCCGAAGCGCGCCGTGCGCTACGTCGAGGAAGAGCTCACGGACTGGGCCAACCTCGGCGTCGAGGGCCACCTGGTCGCGCGCCGGCCGTGGCTGCCCTACCACCGCCTCGCGACCGACGGCCTCGCGAGGCTGACCGGCAGCGAGCCGCGCGAGGTCGTCGCGATGAACACGCTGACGGTCAACCTGCACGTGCTGATGACGAGTTTCTACCGGCCGGCCGGCCGGCGGCGCAAGATCGTCATCGAGTCGACCGCCTTCCCGTCGGACCGGTTCGCCGCGATGTCCCAGCTCGGCCTGCACGGTCACGACCCGCAGGCCTACCTCCTCGAATGGACGCCGCGCGTCGCGGACGGGCCGCTCGTGCTCGCCGACCTCGAGGCGATCCTCGCCGACAACGATGGCGAGGTCGCGCTGTTGCTGCTGCCCGGCGTACAGTACTACAGCGGCGAGGTACTGCCGATGAAGGAACTGTGCCGGCTCGCGCGGGGCGCGGGCGCCGCGATCGGGCTCGACCTCGCCCACGCGATCGGTAACGTCCCGCTCTCGCTGCACGACTGGGGCCCGGACTTCGCAGCCTGGTGCAGCTACAAGTACCTGAACGCCGGGCCCGGCGCGATCGGCGGCGCGTTCGTGCATGCGCGCCATCTGGACAACGATCCCACAGGCAAGCTCCTCGGCTGGTGGGGCCACGACGAGGCAACGCGATTCAGGATGGCGAAGAGCTTCACGCCGGCCGACGGCGCGGAACTCTGGCAGCTCTCGAACCCGCCGATACTGTCGCTCGCGCCGGTCGTCGCCTCGCTGGAACTGTTCGCCGAAGCGGGCATGGACCGGCTGCGCGCGAAGTCCGAGCGCCTGACCGGTTACCTCGACTTCCTGCTCCGGACGCATTTCGCGGGCCGCATCGGGACCATCACGCCGGCGGATGCGCGCGGCTGCCAGCTCTCGCTGGTCGTGCTTGACGGCTCGCTCGATGCGCGCGAGGTATTCGACACGCTGGTCGCGCAGAACGTCGTCGGTGACTGGCGCGAGCCGAACGTGATCCGCGTCGCGCCCGTGCCGCTCTACAACAGTTACGGCGACGTCTACGAGTTCGCCCGCCGGCTCAGCCGAGCACTGGGCGACGACCCGGTCGGCGGCGTGCTATGAGCCGCCGGCGGATCGACATCGTCGGCGCCGGGCTCTGCGGGAGCCTGCTCGGCATCATGCTGGCCAGGCGCGGTTACGCGGTGACCATTCGCGAGCTGCGCGCCGACCCCCGCCGGGCGAAGGTGGCCGCCGGCCGCTCGATCAATCTCGCACTCTCTGCGCGCGGCATCCGCGGACTGAAGCATGCCGGCATCTATCACCGGGTGGCGCCGCTCCTGATGCCGATGCGCGGCCGCCTGATCCACGGCCTCGACGGCTCGCGCGAGCTGCTGCCCTACGGGCAGCGGGACTACGAGTACATCAACTCGGTCTCGCGCGCCGAGCTGAACAGGCTGCTGATCGAGACGGCCGAGCGCGAGCACGGCGTCGAGTTCCTGTTCGGGCACGCCGCGACGGCCTACGACTGCGCCGCCGCGGTGGTGACGATGGCCTCGCCCGAGGGCAGCTACACGCTCGAGGCCCGCGGGCTGATCTCGGCCGACGGCGCGGGCTCGGTGATCCGGCGCGCGTACGATACCGGCGGGTGCATCGGGCCGGGCGAGGAGCTGCTGCCGCACAGCTACAAGGAACTGACGATCCCGCCCAGGCGCGGCGGCGGCTTCGAGATGGAAAACGATGCGCTGCACATCTGGCCACGCGGCGACTTCATGCTGATCGCGCTGCCGAACCCGCCCGGCGACTTCACGCTGACGCTGTTCATGCCCAACGAGGGCGAGACCAGCTTCGCGAGCCTCGACAGCCGCGACAAGGTCGGTGAGTTTTTCCAGGCGTATTTTCCCGACGTCATCCCGCTGATCCCGGACGTCGTCGACATGTACCAGCGCAACCCGGTCGGCCTGCTCGGGACCATACGCTGCCGCCACTGGCACGACGGCAGCCGGTTCCTGCTGATCGGCGACGCCGCCCACGCCGTCGTGCCCTTTCACGGCCAGGGCATGAACCTCGCGTTCGAGGACTGCGTCGTGCTGGACAACATACTGGAGCGCGGCGAGACCGACTGGGCGCGCATATTCGAGCGGGTCGAGCGCGAGCAGCGCGCCAACGCGAATGCGATCGCCGACATGGCGCTCGAGAACTACGTCGAGATGCGCGACACCGTGCGCGACCCGAAGTTTGCACTGCGCAAGGCTTTATCTTTCGAGCTCGAGCGCCGCCTCCCCGACCGCTTCATCCCGCGCTACTCGATGGTGATGTTCCACGACGAGATCCCCTATGCCGTCGCGCAGAGCCGCGGACGGATACAGGCGGAACTGCTGGAGCAACTGACGCGCGATGCGGATCGGCTGCAGGACGTCGACCTCGATGCTGCCGCGATGCTGGCGCGGGAGAAACTGCCGCCGCTGTGACGGCCGGTGTCGGGGGCGTCCCCGGGACGAATTGCGGCTGGCTGTTTGCCTGACTTGCGCCGCGGGCTTGCTACATATCGATAACTTACGGCCGTTGGCTTGAGAGCGCGCGGCTTTTGTGCGATTAAACGCCTCATGATTTCGATCCGCAAATAGCCAGGCCGTATGAACGACCTCCTGGGCGACTATGCGGCGTTCTTCAGTCTGCAGGTCCGCCGCCTCGCTGAACTCGGCATCGCGGTGACAGGATACCGCGTGAGCCACCTTGCGTTCCGAACCGAAACCTTGGCCGAGTACCTGGAGGTCCGCAGCGGCCTGGAAGCCCATTGCGCGGCCAACGTCGAGAACGTCTGGAACGGGCGCCCGATCTCCAAGATCCTGCTCGAACGATCCCTGTCACTGCCGGGTGGGCAGCAGTGCGATCTCATCGAGCTGATCCCGCCGCCCCACCAGGCCGAGTACAGGATGGGCCTCGAGCACGTCGGTTTCGCCGTGGGCGACGACTTCCCCCGGTTTGAACGCCGGTTTTCCAACGTCTTCACCGGCCGCCAGTTCCAGACCGACGAGTGCCAGCCCTACTACGTCCGCTTCGCGGACAACACGAACGTAAAGTTCTACCCGCGCACCCTGCTCGAGTACTGCGTGTCCGAAGGTCATTCCTTTGACGGCATCTACCATACCGCGGGCGGCGTCGATTCGGCCTGACCCGGCGGCTCGGCTCCAACGTCAGGAAGCAAACCAACCAGATTTGCAGGTAGCGGCAATGCAGTCGCCCGGCTAGACTGGGCTCATGAAGGTGCGAACTGTCCTGAAGTTGCTCAAACACGACGGGTGGGTCGATTTTGCGCGTCGAGGGAGTCACCCTCAATGCAAGCACGTTGCCAGGAAAGGTCGGGTTACGGTTCCCGGAAAGCCGTCCGACGACTTGGCACCCGGAACGGTCAACAGTATTCTCAAGCAAGCCGCCCTGAAGGAATGAAATGCCCATGCGCTACGCGATCGTAATCGAAGCTGCGGGTGACAATTACTCCGCGTATGTGCCTGATTCGCCAGCCTGCATCGCCACGGGCTCGACGTTGAAAGAGACGGAAGAGCCAATCCGCGAAGCGATCGGGTTTCACCTGGAAAGCCTGCGCGCGGACGATCTGCCGATTCCCCCGGCAGTGAGCCGTGTCGACTACGTTGAAGTGGCGGCCTGACAGGTCGTGGCACTATGCACGCCGGCGCCGACAGGTTCATAGGTTCAATTGCCGGACCGTGCGCCAACGATTGCGCTGCTGTCAGCGAGCACGGCCGCGACTTCTCACGCGCAACATTCTGGACATGAGCATCGCCTTCACCTACCTGCCCGCCTGGCTCCTGCTCGCCGTGGTCGCCGTCGCGAACGGCTCGCTGCGCCAGTTCGGCTATGGCCGGTACATGTCCGAGCTTGCCGCACACCAGGTCTCGACCGTCACGGGGATCCTGTTCACAGGTATAGTGGCGTGGGCCTTCAGCAGGTTTTTTCCGATCGAGTCGGCGCAGCAGGCACGGATCATCGGCGCCAGCTGGCTCGCGATGACGCTCGCGTTCGAATTCGGCTTCGGGCACTACGTCGCCGGGCATAGCTGGCGGCGCCTGCTGACAGACTACAACCTGCTTGCCGGCCGCCTTTGGGTCCTGTTCCTCGCGTGGATCGCGGCACTGCCCCTGCTGCTGTATCACTTGCAGGCAAGCGGAACCTGACCGATGACCCGTCCGGCCATCGTAGAAGCCGCATGAAATTCAACCGGGTAATAAAGTTCACCTTACTGACCGTCGTGCTGATCACGCTCGGCGCGGTCGCAGCCGTGGTTGGCGTCCTGATGTTCGGCGGTCCCCCGATGGACAGCGGTTCGACGCTGGCCGACGGGCGGGTGACGCTGGCCGTCGACCGGAGGGGGCCGGTCCGGATCGGTGCGTACGTCGTCGAACTCGCCGACGGCGGGTACGCGCTCGTGGATACCGGCATGGATCCCGCCGCTGGCGAAATTCTCTCGATCCTGGAGGGCCGCGGCGCGAGCGCGTCGGACGTGCGGGCCCTGTTCCTGACCCACGCGCATGGCGACCATGCGGGAGGGATGGGCGCGTTTCCGGCCGCCACCGTGTACGCAATGGCGGCCGACGCGGAGGTGTTGCGAACGCAGGGCCTGGTTGTCCAGGGCCTGGCCGATGGCGAGTCGATTGCCGTCGGGGGAACGGTGGTCGAGGCCTTCGCAATGCCGGGGCACACGGCCGGCAGTGCCGCCTACCTGGTGCACGGCGTCCTGTTCCTCGGGGACGCGGCCGCGGCGACGTCCGAGTCGTCGCTGGACTCGAACGATGTCGCGTTCACGGATGACGCCGCTCGCAATCGGGCGTCGCTCCATGCTCTGGCGAATCGCGTCGGCACGCGCGGGGACGACCTCCGGCTTCTCGCGTTCGGGCACCAGGGGCCGGTGCAGGGACTCGGCCCGTTGCTGGACCTGGACGGCTTGACGTCGAATTCACCCGACACGCTGGCCGCAGCGCTGCTGTCCGTATCCGGGGTGCTTGCGGATACGAAATTCGGCAGCCTCCTGTACCTGGATCGTGAACGGACGGCGTCATCCCTCAACTTCGGTGACGTGCTGCTGGAAGCCGTGACCGACGTGCAGCGATTGATCGACTAGGACCCGGGATTCCAGGCGTGCATGGGGCCAGACTGCGCAGGTGATCGAGGCCGGTATAGCCGGTGAAGGAGAACGCGATGAGGCGAACAACGACGCTGACCCTGCTGTTACTGGCGGGCACTGGACTGGCGCAGCCGCAAGAACCGAGCCGCGTCACGATTATTTACGACGCGATGGGCGTCCCGTCGGAACTGGAGAGAGACTGGGGGTTCGCGGCCCTGGTCGAGTACAACGGGCGGCGCATCCTGTTCGACACGGGCAACGATGCGGAAATCCTCCGGCGGAATGTCGAGCGGCTCGGCCTCGACCTGTCGCATCTCGACGCGGCCGTCATCTCGCACCGGCACGGCGACCACACGAGCGGCCTGTCCTACCTGCTCGAGGTGAATCCCGCGATCCGGATCTATACGCCGCTCGAAGGCGCATTCTTCGCGCGCGGGCCGCTGCCGGAGGGATTCCTGGTACCCGACCCGGACGTGCCGCCGGACATGCGCTACTTCGGCGGGCACGTGCCTGAAGAATTGAACGACCGGCGCTCGTACATTTGGGATGCCGACTTCGTCACGGTCACGGGAACGACGGAGGTCTTTCCGGGCTTCTACCTGCTCACGACCCGCTCCGAGAAGCCCGGCATGCGCGACATGAACGAGGTGTCGCTGGCCGTGCGGACCCCGCGAGGACTCGCCATGATCGTCGGCTGCTCGCACCCCGGCATCGAGACGATCCTCGAGGAAGCGGCCCGGATCGACACGCGGATCTACACGGCCATCGGCGGGTTTCACCTCGTGCGCACGCCGAGAAGTGACATCCAGGCAACCGCGACGACGCTGCACGACATGTTCAAGCTGGATCGGGTCGCACCGGCACACTGCACGAGCGAGCCCGGGTTCGCGGTCTTCATGGACCGCTTCGGCGACCGGTACGATCGTGCGGGCGTTGGATCCGTCATCGATTTACCCTGAACGATTGTCTTACACCGACGGCTCGTGCCCGGCGCCGGCCATTAGGAAATTCGTGCAAACGGGCTCAACGTCATCGATAGTGTCGTTGCCCGCGCGGCAGCGTACGAGGAATCCCCATGGCGACACTGGATACGCATTACTCGGCCCGTGATATCGAAGCCCGGATCCTGGCCGGGTTGCGGGCGGCGGGACTCGACCCCGATGCACGGCTCACGCCGCAGCAGCTCGGGGCGCTCGACCATTTCCATACCGGCGGGCTCGGCGCGACCCGCGAACTGCTCGAGATGGCGCGGATAAGGGCCGGCGAGCGCGTCCTCGATATCGGCGCCGGTCTCGGCGGCACGGCCCACCTGATCGCCGCGGAGACCGAATGCCGTGTCGACTGCGTCGAGATGTCGGCGGATTACTGCACGGGCGCGGCCCTCCTGAACCGGCTGACCGGCCTCGGGGACCGGGCCCATGTGCACCGGTGCAGCGCGCTCGACCTGCCCTGTCCCGACGAGACGTTCGACGTCGTGCTTATGCAGAACGTCGGCATGAACATCGAAGACAAGCCGGGCCTCTACGGGGAGATCGCTCGAGTCCTGCGGCCCTGGGGGTCGCTTCGCGTTCCAGGAGATGGCCGCGGGATCGACGCCGACGACCCACTTTCCGCTGCCGTGGGCGAGCGACCCCGCCGACAATTTCCTGGTTTCCCCGGACGCGATGCAAAAGCTGCTGACCGATGCCGGGCTGACGGCCGACCGGTTCGAGGACACGAGCAGCGCGCACCTCGGCAAGTCGACGGCCAATGCCACGCCGGCCGCGCAGGGCCAGCTCGGGCTGTCCGTCTTCGTCGACAACCTGGGCGAGAAGGCGGGCAACGCACGACGCAGCCTCGAACAGAGGCAGGTCCGGCTGGTCCGCGGCGTATTCCGCAAGGCAGAATAGCGACGTCTGCCGGCAAATCCGGCCATGCACCGCCGCATGCCGGCCTCCGGCATTGCGCCGTGCCTGAGATCTGTAAACGCAGTTATGAACGATCCCGACACTGACGTGATGCTACGCCGCGTGGCGGCCGACGATCCCGAGCTCGCCGAGCTGATTCGACTGTCCGACGAGTACATGTCGGCGCTCTACCCCGCGGAGAGCAATCACCTGGAATCGCCCGCCGCCCTTGCGGCGCCGAACGTCACGATTCTCGGCGCCTACGTCGGCGACCGGCTGGCGGCCAGCGTCGCCGCGAAGACCATGGACGACGACGGCGTGTACGCCGAGATCAAGCGGCTCTTCGTACTGGATGCGTTCAGGGGACGCGGGCTTGCCAAGCGGCTGATGGATCACCTGGAAGCCGACCTGTCGAACAGGGATATTCCGCTCGCGCGGCTCGAAACCGGGATCCTGCAGCCGGAGGCGCTCGGGTTCTACGAACAACGGGGCTACGCCTATCGCCCGCCGTTTGCGTCGTACCGGCTGGACCCCTGGAGCGTGTTCATGGAGAAGCGGATTTCGCCACCGGCGGGCGGGCCCGGCCGGGACGCCGGCGCCGGCCAACCGGATGCAGGCCATTGATCTCCGCGACCGAATGACGCCAGGTCCGTGGAGCCGCAGGTTACTCACGTGATTCGGCAGTACGACGCCGCCGACTGCGAGCCGCTACTGGACGTGTGGGCGCGTGCATCTGCTCTTGCCCACCCATTCCTCGGCGATGCCTTCATGGCGCTGGAGCGTGAGAACATACCGAAGGTCTACCTGCCGGTCGCCGACACGTGGGTCGCGGCAGCCGATGGTCGCATCACAGGATTCATTTCCTTGCTGGGCAATGAGGTCGGCGCCCTGTTCGTCGACCCGGATTGCCACCGGGGCGGCATTGGCCGCGCGCTCATCGACAAGGCCCGCTCGCTGCACGGCGATCTCGAGGTCGAGGTTTTCGAGCAAAACGCTCTGGGCCGGGCTTTCTACGAGAGTGTGGGCTTCAGGCTCGTCGAACGCAAAATTCACGATCTCACGAGGCACGCGCTGCTGCGGCTGCACCTCGCCGCCGAACATCCGGACCCACCGAATGGCGATGCGGCGCGACGCAGCTGAGCTGCCGCTGGTTCCGGCATACGCCAGATGCGTTCGCCGGAGCGATCTGATGCCGACGTATCCTGCCGATGTCCGATGACAAGTCGTAAGCTGAGCCACCGGCTGGCACGCGGCGACGATCTCGACGCGCTCCGAACGCTAATGAACCTCGCCATCGGCGAGCTGCAAAAGGCCTACCTGGACGCGGCCCAGATCGAGTCGAGCCGGCTGATCATGGGGCTCGATACGCAGCTCATCGACGACAGCACGTACTTCGTCATCGAGTGCGACGGCCAACTGGCCGGCTGCGGCGGCTGGAGCCGCCGCGAGACGATGTACGGCGGTGATCAGACGCCTGGTCGCAGCCCCGCCCTGCTCGACCCGGCCCGGGATGCCGCCCGCATCCGCGCGATGTACACGCACCCGGATCACGCCCGCAAGGGCGTCGGCAGACTGATCATCAGGCTCTGCGAGGATGCCGCACGGGCCGAAGGATTCAAACGGATGGAGCTGGTCGCGACGCTGGCGGGCGAACCGCTGTACCGCGCCTGCGGCTTCGAACCGTACGAAAGCCTGGTCGACGATCGCGGCGGAACCCCGGTACCCCTGTGGCGCATGAGGAAAGCGCTGTAAACGCCCCCCGTGGGGACCTGAGTGTGCTTCGTGCACAGCGCCGTTTGATGACCAGGACTATCGGAGCAGGATCGAACGGCTGCTAAACTATGCGCGACTGCCTGCTGGCCATGCGAGCGTTCAACTTCCGATGCCGACCCGAAGCGGCCAATTGGTCAGAAACACTGCATCGTAGCAGGCGTGTCCTGAATATCGCCAATTGCCTCGAATGAGTCGCCATGTCCCAGTTCGAAATAGTCGCGATAACACTGTCATTCATAGTTGGGTTAGGCATCGCTCAGCTGTTAACCTCATTCAGTGAGGCGATTCGTTCGCGAATCGAGCATCCGTTGCATTGGATGCCGTTTGCCTGGGGCATTCCCGTTCTCTTGCTCAGTGTCCAATATTGGTTCGCACTGTTTGACATGGACAGCACGTTAATGGACTGGAACTGGCTCTGGTACCTGCAAATGCTGGCCATGGCTATGGCTTTATTCATGGCTTCTGCCCTGATTCTTCCTCCGAGAGAAGCCGCCACGGAGGGAGGGCTTGTAGAGGATTTCACAACGCACGGCCGATACTCGTTACTCGCACTGGTCGCTTATCTCCTTGGCTGGATCCCCGCAAACGCGGTAATGAATAATGGCAACGTTTTGGAAATGGGAAACATCGCTAATGCGGCAATGGCCGTCCCGGCCTTGATCGCGTTCAGGTCGAGGTCCAGTAAGACCTGGATTGTTTCGACGATTGCTTTCTATGTGATCTTTGCCGTTACCTTTTTTGGGCTGTACTCAACGCCGGGTTCCGAGGAAGGGTTTTTGCGCGTACCAGCCGGGAGCTAGCCATCAACCCAGATGCCGGTTCGCGGCATTGACGCCATTTCCAGCCGAGCTCCGTGGTTCGATAGGAGAGCAATTAAGTGATCGCTTCGCGCCGCTACGGAGCCGTCGAGGACTGCATCGGACGACTGAAAAGAGATCGCGTCACTACAGCACCCGGGCCGAACCAGGGCCGATATCTTTGACTACATCGAGCGCTTCGGCAATCCGAAGAAACACCGAGAACTGGACGCGCTAAATCAAGGACGATCCACCCGTACTAAACCGTCCGTGCGATCGGGGTAATGCCCAAGGGCGCTGCGCTGGCGTAAGTAGCAGACTGAAAGGACTTGGTGACAAACTCGCGAATGGCGAACCGTTTTGGATGTGATCGCTAAAATGATTCTATTCTTGGTCGACAATTCGCTTGATTACGCCAACGTTCGTTGGGACGAGGAATACACGACCTATTTCATGCTCAAGAAGGGCGTAAAACTTTCATGCAGCCTTCCGCAAGTTCGGTTTCCTATCGAGGCGCGAGTGCAGCCCAATAGTGGGCTCATGAATGATTTTCTCCCTGGCCCGGGCGGCACGTTTCTTGTCTCAGAAGAGGTAAGAGACAACCTTGCGCTCAGGTACGCGCCCGATAGCACGTTTTGCGATATCTCTATCGAGGGCGTGAAAGAACGGCGGTTTGTTTGGCTACTGAATCGGTTTGCTGTCCTCGTAGAACCCGGCTACAAAAGCGAGCCGGGCGAGTTGGGGTGGTCGAAAAAGCGATGGCTTCCAGCCAATATTCGTGAAATCGACATTGTCCGCGAGTCGCGCTACGTTTCTAGGTGGTTTTGTGTCGACCAGCCGGTTAATCAGGATGAAGGATTTTACCGGCTCGTGCGGAACCAGAGTTGGACCGGTTTGACTTTCAAGGAGGTGTGGAATAGCAAGGAATAGGGTAAATCTTTAGGTGCCTGGATCCACCTCGCTGCCTCTGGTATCGGTACGTGAGACCGGCCAGATCCCTCGACGCTCCTTGCCGGTCGCCTGACAAGAGGCCGGACCGCGGACGTGTAAGCGTATTGGGACGTGCTCCTACCCGGTACCTTCAGTGTCGCGGAAACCAAGCGAACGAAATTGCGCGAGCCGGTGCCGCCGACGGGTCCCTTTGGGGTAGGCGGTGCAGTCCCTCCTCTAGGGGGGGCAACTAGGCTAGCGACTTTTGACGGACACCGAGCCGGTTGGATTCTCTCTGCTAAATGGCGACAATTTTTTGGAGCGTCCGCCTTACCCCTGCGGATTCAACTGATGGATGCAACACCTAGACTCTAGCACTGGAGGGGAGGATGTTGCAGATGAGTCAGAGGAAGCGGCGACACTACACAGATAGCGAGAAGGCCGAGATGTGGGAGCGCTGGCG
>JAOUIH010000206.1 GCA_029884165.1 Gammaproteobacteria bacterium
CGGCTACTCCGGCCTGTCCGCTGCCTATCATCTCGCGCGGGACTACGGAATCCAGGCCACGGTACTCGAGGCGGGCCACATCGGCTGGGGCGCGTCCGGCCGTAACGGTGGCTTCTGTTCGGTCGGCGGCACGGCGGTCGATCTTGCCGACCTGCTGAAGCGGTACGGCGCCGAGGACGTTCGCGCCTGGTACCAGGCGCAGGTGGCGGCCGTCGAGCTCGTGCGGTCTATCGCAGGCGACGAGGGGATCGATGCGTCGATCACCGGCGATACGGAACTGGAAGCGGCGCACACACCGAAGCTTTTCGAATCGCTAAGGGAATACACGCGGCTGCAGTCCGAAGTCCTCGGCCTCGATGCCGGCGTGCTGACCCGGGACGAATTTCGCGAGCGCTATTTCGATTCGACGGAGCAACACGGCGGGGCGTGGTTGCGGCCGACGTTCGGAATTCATCCGCTGCGGTTTCACCTGGGCCTGGCCCGGGCGGCGCAGGGCAGGGGCGCGGTCCTGCACCCGCACAGCGAGGTCGTCAGCTGGGAGCGGCGCGGTGAGCGACACCTGCTCCGCACCCGAAACGGTACGCTCAGCGCACACTACGTGCTGTTCCTGACGAACGGCTTCATGCCCGAACACCTGCGCCCGGAATTCGCCGCGCGCTCGATGCCGCTGATCAGCGCGATTGTCGTGACGCGCCCGCTGTCACAGGACGAGCTCGCGGCGCACGGCTGGAAGACGGTGAATCCGGCGATCAATTCGCGCAGGCTGCTCAACTATTTCCGGCTGCTGCCGGACGGCCGCTTCATGTTCGGCGGTCGTGGGCACTCGTCCGGGGATCCCGCAGGGTCGGCGAAAAACTTCCGGCGCATCATCGACGTCATGCACCAACTCTGGCCGGCCTGGCGCAATGCGGCGATCGAGTATCGCTGGCACGGCTTCGTCTGTTTCACGCGCCGGCTGACGCCGTCGATCGGGCGTCTGCCCGACGACCCGAGCGTGTTCTTCGGCTTCGGGTTCCACGGCAACGGCGTAAACACCGCGACCTGGACCGGTCAGCAACTCGCCAGGTGGCTGGGTACTGCGCGCAAGGGATCGAGCGCAGTGCCGGCCGATTTGCCGGTGCTGGCGCGCAGCCTCGCGCCGCGCTTCCCGTTGAGTGCGCTGCGCCTGTACTACCTGCAGGCCGCGATCGCCTGGTTTCGGTTGAAGGACCGGTACGGCTGGGACTAAGGCGGGTTCTTGAGAAATTCGCGGGGGTGGCAGGGAGTTCGCGTGCTGCTGCGCCCGGCGCACGCAGCAGGAGACCCGGCGCGGATTGCGCCGAGCCTGCCGGAACCGCAGATGAAGCCTGTTAGAGGAAGCTGAAGTTGAAGCCGATCGACAGCACGGGCCAGGCCTTGAAGCTGTCGACCTCGTCCTCGAGTTCCTGGCGTTCGGCCTCGAGCGCCGCCAGGAAGGTCGGGTCACTTGCGAGGAGCCCGTCGGCCGACAGGCTGACGCGCGGGTCGCCCTGCCACAGCACGCCGAAGTCCAGAGTCAGGCCGACCTTGTCGAACAGGTCGAAATCGAAACCGATGCCGAGATAAGGCGATGTGCTGTCGAACGACGTGGTGCTCTGCAGACTGCCGACATCGGCGGCAGAGTACACTGTCCCGCCGACATTGAATGCCTGCGAGTCGCGACTCAGCATCACGATCTCGTTGTTGTTCGAAAAGGCGCCGACCGACAAACGTAGCGGGCTCAGCGGAAAGCGCAGGTTGGCCGTCCCGTAAAACGAGTCGAGCCGGAGTTCCGCATCGTAGTTGATGCCGGCCTGGGAGCCCGAGTCCGAGTAATCGTAGCGGTTGGCGCCGAGACGGAAGTCGACCCAGGGCAGCGGTTTCCACATGCCCTCGACGCCCAAACCGAGCGTGCCGGCGCGGACGCCGAGCCAGAGACTGTCGTCGGCCGATGCGTTGCCGGCCGCCAGCAGCATGGCCAGCAGCAGGCCCGGAATTCCTTTCCTGCTCATCGCGGTACTCCCGAATCCTGGGACGGCGGCCACAGGCCGCGGGTTCATGCAGGCTAAACCGCTATCACGGAGGCGGCTGTGCTCTCGGTCACAGGCTGGTCGATTGGCGCAGGCAGGCCGTCGGCATGGACCGCCCGGCAAACGGTGGGCGGGACGCCCGCGGGCCAGGCGCCGGACATCTCGTGAATATGTCAAATAAAACGGGCGGCGGGGCGGCTAGCGATCGGCCGGCCGGAAGTCTTCCTTGAAGCGGACCGCGCAGTCGGGGCAGCTGAAGTCGTCGGGCAACTGCTCGAACGGCGTACCCGGGGAGTAGCCCTCGTGCTCGTCGCCCGCGGATTCGTCATAGACGTAACCGCACTCCGGGCAGCGAAACGCCGTCATCCTGCCGTCTCCGGCCGGGACCCGTTGCCGTAGCGCCGCTCGATGTGCTCGCGGGCCGACGGTTCGACGTTGATCCGGTCCAGGTTCCCCTGCACGTGCGGCAAAGCGAGGAGTTTCGGATCCATGACCCGGTACCAGAGCCATGGCAGGTAGGCGAGCAGGTAGCTGCCGAAATAGCCGTTCGGCAGTGTCGGCAAATCCTCGAAATGCCGCAGCGACTGGTAGCGTCGGAGCGGGTGGGCGTGATGATCCGAATGGCGCTCCAGGTGGAACAGGACCAGGTTGCTGAAGACATGGTTGCTGTTCCAGGAGTGATGCGGCTCGCAGCGCTCGTACCGGCCATTCGCATCCTTCTGCCGCAGCAAACCGTAGTGCTCGATGTAGTTCGCGCTGGTCAGCTGCCACCAAGCGAACACGTTGTGAATCGCCAGGAACGGAATCATCGACCAGCCCTGCCACGCAACGAGCCCGAGCTGCAGCGCGACCGAGATGGACATCGACTGAAGGATTTCGTTGTCCGGATGCCACGCCGACCTGCCGCGACGTTCGAGACGGTCTTTTTCTATGGCCCAGGCGCGGCGGAATGCGCCCGGGATCTCGCGCCTTGCAAAACGGTAGATGCTTTCGCCCATCCTTGCGCTGGCCGGATCGTCCGGCGTTGCCACGTCACGGTGGTGGCCGCGATTGTGTTCGATCCAGAAATGGCCGTAGGCGGGTACGGCCAGCACGATTTTCGCGAGCGTTCGTTCGAGCCGGGGCTTCTTGTGCCCGAGCTCGTGACCCGTATTGATGCCCAGGCCGCTGGCGATGCCGGCGACCGCAGCCAGCGCGGCGAAGGCCCACCAGCTCAACTCCGCGGTGCCTGCCCACCAGGCAGCGGCGATCAGGCTCAGAAAATGCAGCGGGACCACGGCGTAGGTCAGGTAGCGGTAATAGCGATCGGCGTCGAGCTGCAGCACCACCGCTTCGGGCGGATTGTTGCGATCCTCCCCGAGGAGCCAGTCGAGCAATGGGGCGGCCACGTAGCCGATGGCCAGCGGCAACAGGAGCCAGGCCTCGTTGCCGGTCCGCGCATGCAGGAATATGCCGACCAGGGGCTGCAACGGGTACAGCACCGACAGCAACCACAGGTAACGTTTGCGATCGACGTAATGGATGGCCTCGCCGGAAGGCAAGACCCCGGTATATCCCTGCATCGCCCTGCTCCTTCAGGCGGCTGCGGCGCGCGCAGCCGACGGACGGATTATCCGCGTTTCCGGGAGGGCGACCAAGCGATGCCGTGCCCATGTCGGAAATCTATACAAGGGTCCGGCCCTGGTACCCGGAAGCGGTGCTTTTTGCGGGGAAATGCGGGCGTCGGTCCTCTGGCACGGGTCTTGCTTCGATAATGGGTAAGGATTCCGCCGCCGGAGCGCTGCGGTGCGTCGACGGAATGCGCTAGGATCGGCCCCGGGCGTAAGGATCGGAGGACCATCGAGTGGCGCAGCGGGTAAGGGCTCAGTGGCGGAGGCCGCTCGTCTGTGCGCTCGCGCTGCTCGCGGGCTGCGGTGCCGAGACGCAGGATGGCGCGGACGACGGCGTGCTGACGGCGGCGACGCTGGGCGAGCAGGCGGTGCTGAGCGCCGGGGAGTACCTCGCACAGGAGCCGTATGCG
>JAOUIH010000076.1 GCA_029884165.1 Gammaproteobacteria bacterium
CGCCACCGTGCTTCTCCGCCATGACCTTCGTCAACGCCGCCGTCAGCGTCGTCTTGCCATGGTCCACGTGACCTATCGTGCCTACGTTCACATGGGGCTTTGTACGTTCAAATTTTCCTTTGGACATGTCCCTTCTCTCGCTGAATTAAAAACCATCAATCCAAATCGACAACGCTGAAGAGTTTGTGGAGCCCACACCCGGGATTGAACCGGGGACCTCTTCCTTACCAAGGAAGTGCTCTACCCCTGAGCTATGTGGGCAGATACCGCTGCCGAGTCCAAGGGTCCCTTCGTTGCCTTCCTATGGAGCGGGTGATGGGAATCGAACCCACATCATCAGCTTGGAAGGCTGAGGTTCTACCATTGAACTACACCCGCCTCGGTCTTTGTCGTCGCTCCCGCTCCTTTGCAGCGGCGCGCAAAAACCCTGACAGTCCTCTTCGTCTAAACCGTCCGGGTTTCAATTCGCTAGTTTTGGTCTTCCCCACCAGGGACGCGCCGGTTCGTCCCTGGCGCCGACCCAATAGCAAGTCAGCATTGCATCCCGCGGTTGGCCTCGGTGCAGTCACCGGTCAGTCAGACTGTGCTGCGAATCCGGTTGCCCCCATCCACCCATTGACGCAGTAGCTGGTGGAGGGGGTAGGATTCGAACCTACGTAGGCATAGCCAGCAGATTTACAGTCTGCCCTCGTTGACCGCTTGAGTACCCCTCCGCGGAAACAAGCCCGCTATTGTCTAAGTGTACCGGGGCACTGTCAACAGCCAGCGGCCCTATTTCCGTGGCCTGCGCCGGGCCCGGACGCCGTCGGGACGCTCATTACATCAGCGCCCAGTGCCAGGGTTCGTAGATGAATCCGTCCGGGTTGTCGCGCGGATAGCTCATTCCGAAACCGAAACCCGCCGCCCGTTCGGCCAGCCAGGCGAAGGCCTCCGTCGTCTCGAACTCCTCGGTCAGCGGCCGGCTGCCCGGGGTCGCCAGGTCGATCGCGGTGCCCGTATGGTGCTGGCTGAAGCCCGGCGCCGCATTGACGGTCAGGATGTCGCCGATCAGCTGGCCGGCCTCGAGTTTCTTCCGGATCAGCTCGGCCTGGTACTCGAAACTGCGAAACCCCGAAACAATCAACAACTTGACGCCGTCTGAACCGGCCGCCTCCAGCATGCCCCGCCAGCCCTCGGCAGCGCGCGGAGCGAGCCGCTGGACCCGGCCGACGACGTTCGGCCCGATTTCGACCAGCTCGGACGCCTCGGCATAGAACCGCGGCCGGCCGGCGGCGCCGTAATGCGCCGGGATGCCGAGTTCCCGGTGTATGCGTCGCTGGCTGATGGTTAGCATCGGGTAACGGGTCCAGGGGTTCGCGAGAGGCGCAATTGTCCCACAGCCGGCGCGCCTGACAAGCCGGCGGTGCGGCGGCCGCCCGCCACCTTTACAATGCCGCGCCATGACTGCCGACACGACCGGGAAGGACCGCCTGTTTGCCGGCGAATCGGCAGCCGGGGGGCCGTTCGTTTTCAACGAGGCCGTCGCCCGGGTTTTCCCGGACATGCTGCGCCGCTCGATCCCCGGCTACGCCGCGTCGATCGAGGCCATCGGCGCGCTGGCCCGGCGCTACGCCAGCCCGGGCAGCCGTTGCTATGACCTCGGCTGCTCGCTGGGCGCGGCGACGCTCGCCATGCGCCACGGCATCGCCGCCGAGGACTGCCGGATCATCGCCGTCGACAACGCGGCCGCGATGGTCGCCCGCTGCCGCGAAATCGTTGCCGTCGACGACACCCGCGTGCCGGTCGAGGTACGCGAGGCCGACATCCGCGACCTCGAGATCCGGGATGCCTCGATGGTCGTCATGAATTACACGCTGCAGTTCCTGCCGGTCCGGGACCGGGACCGCATGGTCCGGGCAATCGCCGACGGCATGCGGCCGGGCGGCGTCTTCGTTATCTCCGAAAAGGTGGTGGACGAGGACCCGGAACTCGAGGCCCTGCTGATCGAGATGCATCTCGACTTCAAACGGCAGAATGCCTACAGCGAGCTGGAAATCAGCCGCAAGCGCGCCGCGCTCGACAAGGTACTGGTCCCGGAAACCGTGGCCGCCCATCGCGCGCGGCTGAAAAATGCCGGTTTCAGCCGTGCCGCCGTCTGGTTGCGGCATTTCAATTTCGTCTCGCTGGTCGCGATTCGCTGAGCGATGCTCGACCTCGGGCGAATCCGGTGCGACCTGGACAAGAACGGCCTCGGCTCCTGGGCCGACGCGTTGCTGCCGGCAGCGGCGGCACGACTCGCCGCCGGCGCCCACGGCGACCTGCCGGCCTGGCAGGACGCGCTGGCGGCGCTGCCCGGGGCCCCGCCGGTGCGAGGCGTGCTCGATGGCGACGCGGTCGGCGCGCCCGTCATCGCGTTCGACGCGGCCGCGCGCGACCGGGCCCGGGAGGCGCTGTTGCGGCTCGCGCCCTGGCGCAAGGGGCCGTTCCGGCTTGGCAGTCTCTCGATCGACAGCGAATGGCGCTCGAACCTCAAGTGGGATCGCGTCGCGGCCTCGATCCGCCCCGTCGCGGGCCGGACAGTGCTGGACGTCGGCAGCGGCAACGGCTATTACGCGCTGCGCCTCCGCGGTGCCGGCGCCCGGCTGGTGCTCGGCGTCGACCCGACGCTGCTGTATGTCGTCCAGTTCCTGGCGATCACGCGCTACCTCGAGCCCGAGCCGGTGCACGTCCTCCCGCTCCGCCTCGAGGAACTGCCGGGACCGGTCCCGGCCTTCGACACGGTCCTGTCGATGGGCGTGCTCTACCATCAGCGCTCGCCGCTGGACCACCTGCACCGGCTGCGCGAAGCACTGCGACCGGGCGGGGAGCTCGTGCTGGAGACGCTCGTATTGCCGGGGGACGAGGCCCTCGCCAGGACGCCGGCGGACCGCTATGCGCGAATGCGCAACGTCTGGCTGCTGCCGACCGTGCCTGAACTCCTGGTGTGGCTGGCCCGTAGCGGATTCCGGGACACCCGGGTCGCCGACCTCGCCGTGACGACCACCGGCGAGCAGCGCCGCAGCGACTGGATGCCGTTCGAGTCGCTGGCGGAGGCGCTGGACCCGGCCGACCCGTCGCGCACCGTCGAGGGCTGGCCCGCGCCGCGACGGGCGCTGCTCCTGGCCACCCGGCCCGGCTGAGCAACATTCTCCGATTGACGCAGCAACCGAGCTTTCTTAACTTTCAGTCGGGACCGAAAGGAAAGAAAGCAATGAAGATGTCACCGGCCGTCGAGAAATACGTGCTGCACTGGGGCGAGATGGGCACCCGCTGGGGCACGAATCGCACCGTAGCCCAGATTCACGCGCTTCTGTACCTGTCGCCCAGGCCGCTGCGGGCCGAGGAGATCGTCGAGCTTTTGTCGGTCGCGCGTTCGAACGTCAGCACGAGCATCCGGGAGCTGCAGAGTTACGGCCTCGTCAAGATGACGCACGTGCTGGGTGACCGGCGCGACTACTACGAGTCGCTGTCCGACGTGTGGGAGCTGTTCCGCATGATTTTCGAGCAGCGCAAGCAACGGGAAATGAGCCCGACGCTGTCGATGCTCAAGCAGTGCGCCACCGCCGTCGACACCGAGCCCGATACGGATCCGGTCACGAAGCAGCGCATTCACAACATGCTCGACTTCGTCGAGTCGACGAACGACTGGTACGAGAAAATCCGCGACGTGCCGACCGATACGCTGAAGAAACTGATGAAGCTGGGCGCGGGCATCACCCGCTTCGTGAAATCCTGAGCGGCGGCCGGCCGATACTCAGGGAAGGCAGCCCGGCGCGGTGCTGACCGAGGCCGACGCCAGCCGGCGGACGAACCACACCGCATTCCCGTCGGCGCCACTGTCCGGCCCGCCGTGCAACGCTTCCGGCGGGCGATAGTAATAGCCGATCGGCTCATAACTCCCGGTGTAGGCCTGCCCGTCGACGCACTCGCTGTGCCGGTAGCTGCCCTCGAGCAACAGGCCCTCCTCGGCAACCGACGCCCGGCGCCAGGCCACGGTCGCCCCGGGCTCGACCATCGTGAGCCAGGTCCGTGCGCCGCTGCCGGGGTCCGCCCGCAATTCCTTGATCCAGGTGCCCCGGTCCGCCGGGTCCTCCGACAGCGGCTGCCATTGGATCTGGTCGCGGTGCAGGATCATCGGCGTCTGGATCACGCTCGCCGGGTTCGCCGCATCGAGGAAATAAAGAATGCGCGCGCCGCCATCGGTCGCAAGCGTCATCCCGAAGTTGCCGGCCGGCACGAACGCATAGCCGCCGGGCTCGAGCGTTAACTCGCCGAGCCGCAGCCGCCCGGCCAGCACGTAGATCTCCAGGCTCTTGTCCGGCGACGCGCCGGTACCGAAAGACCAGTCCGGCGGCAGCACCACGAGGTTGCTCGAGCGCCGCGACTCCGGGTCTCCCGCCAGCTGCTTCGCCCGGCTCCCGGGCAGCGCGGCCAGGAATACGTCGGGCAGGGCATCGACCCGGACGAACGCCGGATACGGCGGCGGTTTCGGACCGGCCGCGCAGCCGGCCAGCAGCCCGGCGACGGCGACGGCCGCGATTGCACGCCATCGCTCAGCTTTCGAAAGACATCCAGGCACAGTCGATCCCGTCCAGAGCCATGTGAACGATGAGCCCGATCCCGAACGAGCGCAGGCGGGGCCATGCGGCCAGCAGCGCGTAGACGCCGATGACCGGGTAACGATGCAGCGGATGGAACCCGATGCTGCAGCGACCCGGATCATACACCGGGTCGGCGAACAGGTGGTCCACGTCGACGACGAGCCCCGCCAGCATCGCGAGCCATGCCTTGACGAAGCGTTCCCGGAAGAAGATCCACGCGATCGCGGCGGGCACGGCGACGTGCAGGACGAGGTGCAGAACGGAGCGCAAACCGGGCGTCCGCTCAGGACGGTCGCCGCACGAGGCGTACGAACAGGGCCAGCAGCAGCACGAACGCGGCCAGGCCGACCAGCTGCGCGACCCAGTCCGGGCCGAGCCAGGCGGTGCCGACGCCTTCCGGTTTGCTGTTCCTTACGAACGCGACGGCCGCGATCCCGACACCGAGCAAGCCCTCGCCCCCGACGAAACCGCTGCCGAGCAAGACGCCGCGGCCACGCAGGCCGGCCGATTCGTCCTCGCTCCGGGCACGGCGCTCGAAGAATCCGCGCAGCAGCCCGCCGACCCAGAGCGGCGTCAGCGTGGAAACCGGCAGGTAGACGCCGACCGCGAACGGCAGGGACGGGATGCGGAACAGCTCGCAGGCGAGCGCGATCCCGATGCCGATGCCGACGAATCCCCAGGGCAACTCGCGATCCAGCACGCCCTCGATGACGAGCTTCATCAGGGTGGCCTGTGGCGCCGGCAGCTCCTCGGTCCCGAAACCGAAAGTCCTTGCCAGCAGCAGCACGGCGAGACAGACGAAGGTTGCCGAGGTCAGGACGCCGACGAGTTCGCCGACCTGCTGGCGGCGCGGCGTCGCGCCGAGCAGGAAGCCGGTCTTCAGGTCCTGCGACGTGTCCCCGGCGATCGATGCCGCGATCGCAACGACGCAGCCCACGGTCAGCGCGGCCGCCTTGCCGGCCATGTCGGTCCAGCCCATGACCAGGAAGACGCCCGCGGTGCCGAGCAGCGACGCGATCGTCATGCCGCTCGTCGGATTGCTGGTCACGCCGACGAGGCCGACGATGCGGGACGCAACCGTCACGAAAAAGAACGCGAACACGACGACACAGATCGCGGCGGCGATGCGCACCGGCAGGCCGCCGACAGCCCCGAATACCTGCGGGACGAACGCGAGTACGAGCGCAATCGCGAGGAGCCCCAGGCCGACCTGGCTGAGCGGCAGGTCGCGGTCGGTGCGATCCCCGGCCGCGGGGGGCTCGCCGCCGACCCGGGCCTTCAGCTCCCCGGCGCCGATGCGGAAGCTTTGCAGCATGACCGGCAGGCTGCGTAGCAGCGTGATGATGCCGGCGGTCGCGACGGCGCCCGCGCCGATATAGCGCACGTAGCGTGACCAGAGCTGGCCGGGATTCATGTCCCGGATCAGGTTCGATGCCTCCGGAAAGACCGGTGCCGTGAATCCGTCCCCCCACCAGGCGATCGACGGGATGATGACGATCCACGCGAGCAGGCTGCCGCCGACCATCACCGTCGCAATGCGCGGCCCGAGGATGTAACCGACGCCGGCGAGCGCCGCCGACAGGTCCATGCTGAGCTGCCCCTTCTTCAGGAACGGCAGCGCCGTCGTCACCGAGTGTGGAATCGCCTGCAGCCACGAAGTCAGGAACTTGAACAGCGCGCCGATGCCGAGGCCATAGAACACGTAGCGGGCGTGGCCGCCGCCGACCTCGCTCGCAACCAGCACCTCGGCGCAGGCGGTCCCCTCCGGGTAGGGCAGGCGGCCGTGCTCACCACGTATCAGCAGCCGGCGCAGCGGGATCATGAACAGTACGCCGATCAGCCCGCCGCACATCGCGAGCAGCGTCATCTGCAGGAGGCCCGGCGCCAGTCCCCACAGGAACAGTGCGGGCAGCGTGAAGATGACCCCGCTCGCGACCGAGCTGGAGGCCGAGCCGATGGTCTGCGACAGGTTCGCTTCGAGTATCGTGCCGTCGCGGCCGACGGCGCGCAGCGCGCGGAAGGCCGCGACCGTCATCACCGCCACCGGTATCGAGGTGCTGATCGTCAGCCCGGCGCGAAGTCCCAGGTAGGCGTTCGCGGCGCCAAAGACGATGCCGAACACGATCCCGAAGAAGACCGCCTTCAGCGTGAACTCCCGCATCGGCTCGTCCGCGGCAACGAAGGGTTCGTAGTGCTGGCCGTCGCGCAGCGGCACGTAGGCCAGTGGCGAAAGCCCGGGCTTCTTCCCGGTGGCGGTATCGGTCATGGGCAGGTCCCGGCACGCTCTGGCGACGCCGACACCTTACACAAAAAGTGGCCGGCGGGCCTTGCCGGGAATCGGCGCCGGCAAGCGGATTGGGTAGCGGGTGCGGCGGGGACGATCCGGTGGGGCGTACCCGTCACGCCTGTTGGCGTACTTCCCGTCGGGCAGGAACAGGGACGCGAGACGAAAAAAAACCGCCCGGAAACCGGGCGGTAAAAAAGTCAAAGGCACAGCAGGCACCAGCGAGGCAACCCGGAACGTTGCGGCCGTCCGTGACCGTGGCGTCCAGGCGCCGGCTCGAAGGCAACCGGTTTACCGCGTCTCGGCTGGCACGTTGCTCTGTGCCTGAACGGCGTCGTGATGAGAGGGGTCACGCCGGTCCGTTCACCGAAGCCCGCGTCCCGCATTGGCGGTAACGCCGGTCTTGCCTGTCCTGCACCTCATCTCCGTGCGTACCGAAGTGGTACGGGCGGAGATCCTACTACATCTTGTATGTCAAGGCGAGAAATCCCCTATATATCGAAAGCCACCCCCCGGGGGTATCCCGGGGCGGGCTTGGCAAGCAGCAGGCGGTTCGCGGTACCCTGTGCCGCTTCGCCGCCGGTCCATCCGGGTGCCGCGGCACGGTGATGCGGATTCGGGGAAAGAGATGACGGCTGACTACGAAGTCGACAGGCAGAACAGGGTACGGCAGCTGGACCGCAAGGGCGCCTACGACCGGGATACCGTGCACCGGATCCTGGATGCCGGGCTGGTTGCACACGTCGCATTCGTGCAGGACGGCGCGGCCGTCGTCGTGCCGATGATCTACGGCCGCGACGGCGAAACGCTCTACCTGCACGGCGCCCGCAAGGCCCGGGTCATCCGCATGCTCGAAACCAACCCGACGGCAAGCGTAAACGTCACGCTGGTCGATGGCCTCGTGCTGGCCCGCTCGGCATTCAATTCGTCGATGAACTATCGCTCGGTTACCGTGTTCGGGCGCCCGCGCCTCGTCGCAGACCACCAGGCCAAGATCGCGGCGATGCGCGTCATCAGCGAACACCTGATGCCCGGCCGCTGGGACGAGCTGCGCGCGCCGCTCGACAAGGAAGTGAAAATGACCGGCGTCATCGCGCTGGACATCGATTCGGCGTCCGCCAAGGTATCGTCGGGCCAGCCGCAGGACGAACCCGAGGACTACGACATCCCGGTGTGGGCCGGCGTGCTGCCCTATGACTGCGCCTTCGGCGCACTCGAAAGCGACGACCGCGTGCTGCCGGGCGTCGAGGCCTCGGCAGTCGTGCGCGCCTTGCAGGGGACCAGGCGCTAGTCGCCCGCGGCCACGGCGCATTCTTGCAGGATCGCGTCCTGCGCGAGCGCGATATCTTCGAGGTGCCCCGTCTTGATCCACAGGCGGGTCGGCGCGCCGGCCACGATCGAGGCCTCGTGTGCGGGCGGGAAGCGCAGCCAGCTCTCGGCCGGGTACTGCTCGCCCTCGAACACGGCCACGCCGTCGACGACCAGGATCTCGGTTCCGCCGGCGTTGGCATCGAGTGCATAGTGATCGCCGGCACCGAGCCGGCGCATGGCGACGCGCTCCGCGCCGTAGGCATGGAGCGGCAGTTCGTCCCGGCCCGACCAGAGCGATTCGTCGCGGGTGTCGATCACGCAGTGCCGGAGATCGGCCGCGTCGAATTGCCTGAGCTTGACCAGTATCCGGCAGCCCCCGCTGCTGGACGGCGCGTGCGAGCTGCCCGGCGGGTTGCGCACGTAGGTGCCGGTCGGGTAATCGCCGGACTCGTCCGAGAACACGCCGTCGAGCACGAGAAACTCCTCGCCCTTCGAGTGCGCGTGGCGGGCGAAGGAACTGCCCGGCGCGTAGCGGACGATGCTCGTCGCCCTGGCCACCTCGTCGCCGACGCGGTCGAGCATCCGGCGCTCGACCCCGGGTTCCGGCGAGGCACGCCAGTCGGCGTCCGACGCGGTAACGAACGCCAGCTGCCCGAAATCGGCGTTGACTCGCACTGTCGATTGCCGGGCCGGCTCAGCCGCCGTTGCCCGCCTCCAGCACGTTCGGGAAGCGGCTGTGCTCCATTTCGAGCCGCAGCAGTGCCTCCTTGGTATCCAGCCCGCCGCCGAAGCCCGTCAGGTCGCCGCTGCTGCCGATCACGCGGTGACAGGGAATGATGACCGGTATCGGGTTGCGGCCGTTGGCCGCGCCGACCGCCCGCACCGCTTTCGGCCGCCCGATGCGCCGCGCGACGTCGCCGTAGCTGACGGTGGTGCCGTACGGAATCTTTTCGAGCTCGGCGAGCACTGCGAGCTGGAACTCGGTGCCGGTCGGCCGCAGGGGCAGGTCGAACTCGCGCAGCGTGCCGTCGAAATAGGCGGACAGCTGCCGCTTCGCCTCGCCGAAGGGTTTCTCGGAGTAGATCCACTCGGGCTCCGGCTCGCGCCGCATCGAACCCTTCGGAAAACCGACCATGCACAGCGCATCGCCGTCGCCGGCCAGCAGCAGGTCGCCTATCGGTGTGTCGAGATAGCAGTAGTACATGATTTCATCCTCCCGATCCGGACAGGGAGTTCCATAGCAGCATGGCGCCGTATGCGCGCCAGGGCCGCCACTCCTCCGCCCGGCTCTTCAGTTCGTTGGCCGTCGCCGGCCGGTCCGTGCCCAGTGCCTTGCGCAGCCCGAGATCCGAGGCCGGCAGCGCATCCGGGTTCTTCAGCACGCGCATCGCGATGTACTCCGCGGTCCACTCGCCGATGCCGTCGATCGAAGTCAGCCGCTCGCAGAACGCGGCCGGATCCTGCGCGAAATCGAAGTCGATCTCGCCTTTCAATACCGCCGCGGCGAGCGAGCGAATCGTCGCCGCGCGCTGGCGAACGAGCCCGACCTCGTTGAAGCGGGCGCGCGCGAGGCGCTCCGGTCCCGGGAACAGCAGCGCCGGATCGCCCTCCGCAGCCCCGGCAAGCGGTTCGCCGTAGCGTGCCGCGATCCGTCCCGCGAGCGTCGTCGCCGCGGCGACCGAGACCTGCTGGCCGAGGATCGCGCGCACCGCGAGCTCGAAGCCGTCCCAGGCGCCGACCACGCGTATGCCGGGTGTTTGCCGCAGCGGCCCGGCGAGCAAGGCGTCACGCCCCAGCACGCCCGCGATCTCGTCGACCGGCGCATCCAGGTCGAATAGCTCGCGCGCCCGCTGGACCGCCTCGAACAGCACCTGCGTCGTCAGGCCCCTGAGCGACAGCAGCAGGTAGCCGTCCCGCGCGTCCGGCCGCAACTCCAGCACGCCGGCCTGCTCACCGAGGCGGACCGTGCGCCGGTAGGCATCGCCGGCCACCGCCTCCACGCCGGGCGTTGCGCGGCGGTTGAAAAAGCGCAGCATCGCGGCCCAGTCGAACGGCCGGCGATACGCCAGGCGCACCGTGAGGCCGGGCCGCACACCGGCCTCGGCCCGGCTGTCGCCGACCCGGCGCAGTTCGCTCGGCGGGCGCCCGTATGCCTTGCGGAACGCGTCGTTGAAACGCCGCACGCTGCCGTAGCCGGCGGCGATCGCGATGTCCTGCATCGACAGCGTCGTGTCGTCGATCAGCCGCTTCGCGAAATGCAGCCGCTGGGTATGGGCGACGGCGAGCGGCGAGGCGCCGACGTGGCGCGTGAATAAGCGGCGCAGGTGGCGGCTCGTGACGCCGAGGCGCTCGGCCAGCCGCTCGACGTCGGAATCTTCCAGTACGCCGCCCGCGATCAGGCGCAGTCCTCGTCGCACGGTCGCGGACGTGCCGGTCCAGGCCGGCGAGCCGGGCGCGGTCTCCGGCCGGCAGCGCAGGCAGGGCCGGTAGCCCGCCTCGCCGGCCGCGGCGGCGCTCGGGAAGAAGCGGACGTTCTCCCGCCTGGGCGAGTTCGCGGGGCAGATCGGCCGGCAGTAAATGCCGGTCGTGCGCACGCCTACGAAGAAGCGGCCGTCGAAGCGCGGATCGCGCGACAGCCTCGCTCGCTCGTAGATGTCTTCCTGCTGTACCGCCATGACGCCTCCTCGTTGGACACGAGTATACGCCCGGCGGGGGGCCGGATTAGCCAGAATCGGACCTGGATGCGGGACCGGCTGCGGCCGCCCGGGTGGCGGCCGCTGCGGCTGCCGGGACGATCAGCGGTCGATGCCGCCCATGCACATGTACTTGATCTCGAGGTAGTCGTCGAGGCCGTACTTCGAGCCCTCGCGGCCCTGACCGGACTCCTTTACGCCGCCGAAGGGCGCCATCGCGTTCGAGATGATGCCCTCGTTGATGCCGACGATGCCGTAGTCCAGTCCCTCCGCAACGCGCCAGATGCGGCCGATGTCGCGCGAGTAGAAATAACAGGCAAGGCCGAACTCGGTGTCGTTCGCAATCGCGATCGCTTCTTCCTCGGTCCTGAACTTGAACAGCGGCGCGACCGGTCCGAAGATCTCCTCGCGGAACACGCGCATACCCGTGTCGACGTTGGTCAGGATCGTCGGCTCGATGAAGCAGCTGCCGAGCTCCGAGCGGCCGCCGCCGGCGACGACGTTCGCGCCCTTCGCGACCGCGTCGTCGATGAATCCGAGCACGTCGTTCGCCGCGCCCTCGTTGATCAGCGGCCCCATCGTTACGCCTTCGGCCGTGCCGTCGCCGAGCTTGAGCCCGGCCGCCGCCTTCATCAGCCGCTCGGCGAACTCGTCGTAGATGCCTTCCTGCACGAGGATGCGGTTCGCGCAGACGCAGGTCTGGCCGGCGTTCCTGAACTTGCACGCGAGCGCGCCCGGCACCGCCTTGTCGAGGTCCGCGTCGTCGAACACGATGAACGGCGCGTTGCCGCCCAGTTCCATCGACGTGCGCTTCACGGTGCGCGAGCAGTCCGCCATCAGCTTCTTGCCGACCGGCGTCGAACCGGTGAACGTGAGCTTCCTGACGATCGGGTTCGAGGTCAGCTCCTCGCCGATCTCGGACGTCTTGCCGGTGACGATGTTGACGACGCCGGCCGGTATGCCCGCGCGCTCCGCAAGCACCGCGAACGCGAAAGCCGACAGCGGCGTCGCGTTCGCCGGCTTGCAGACGACGGTGCAGCCCGCCGCCAGCGCCGGCGCGATCTTGCGCGCGAGCATCGCGTTCGGGAAGTTCCAGGGCGTAATGCAGGCCACGACACCGACCGGCTGCTTGATCACGACGATGCGCTTGTCGTTGCCCGGCGCCGGGATCACGTCGCCGTAGATTCGCTTGCCTTCCTCGGCGAACCACTCGATGTAACTCGCGCCGTAGGCGATTTCGCCGCGGCTTTCCGCGAGCGGCTTGCCCTGTTCCGCGGTCAGGATGCGCGCCAGGTCGTCCTGCGCCTCCATCATCAGCGCAAAGAAGCGCCGCAGCAGCGCCGAGCGCTCCAGCGCGGTCTTCCTGCACCAGCCTTCCAGTGCGCGCCCGGCGGCCTCGACGGCGCGGCGCGTCTCGGCCGTTCCACAGCGTGCAACCTTCGCCAGCACCTTGCCGGTCGCCGGGTTCGTGACCTCGTAGGTACTGCTGTCGTCACTGCCGACCCACTTACCGTCGATATAGGCTCCGGTCTGCAACAGGGTCTTGTCGGTGATGGCGATAGTCACGGGAATGGCTCCTTCCAGGGGGGTCCGGCTTGCGGGGCGGACCAGCATAGAGAGATTCACCCGGGGCTTCAACGCCGTCACGGCCCGTGTTTCGCAATGTGGGCGCGAAAAAGTTGAAAAAGAAAAGATGTCAGCCGCTTCCCGGAGCAAGGACAAGCTTTGCACCTTTTTCGGCAACAAAAAAAATGCCCGGCACGAGGCCGGGCGAGTCGGGGGGTATAGCCAGAAATATCAGGCAGCCTGCTTGCCCTTCGCGGCCTCGAGCCAGGCAGCGAGCTGGTCGGCGCCGCCGATGTGCTCGCCGTTCACGTAGACCTGGGGGAAGGTCTTCGCAGCGGTCACGGCGCGCAGCGTGCGGTCGCTGTAGTGGGTGTTCAGTTCCAGTGCCTCGAACTCGATGCCGGCGTCGCGCAGCATGCCCTTGGCGCGGGCGCAGTGCGGGCAACCCGGCCGCGAGAACACGGTGACGTCCAGCGGCTTCGCCACGCCCGGGGCCAGGTAGTCGAGCATCGTGTCGGCATCGGAGACGCCGTACGGGTCGCCCGGCTGTTCCGGCTCGATGAACATCTTCTCGGCGACGCCGTCCCTGACGAGCATCGAGTAGCGCCAGGAGCGCTTACCGAAGCCCAGGTCTTCCTTGCCGACGAGCATGCCCATGCCCTCGGTGAACTCACCGTTGCCGTCCGGCAGGAAAGTGATCTTGTCGGCCTTCTGCGCCTGCTTCCACTCGTTCATGACGAACGCGTCGTTGACCGAGACGCATACGATGTCGTCGACGCCGAGCTTCTGGAAGCGGCTGTAGAGCTGCTGGTAGCGCGGCACGTGCGAGGACGAGCAGGTCGGCGTGAACGCACCGGGCAGCGAGAAGACAATTACCGTCTTGCCGGCGAAGACGTCATCGCTCGTGCGCTGTACCCAGTTGTGATCTTCACGCGTCCGGAACGTGACTTTCGGCACGCGCTTGCCTTCGAGGTTCTTAAACATGGTTCATATCTCCGATTAGTGTCTGTAAGTGAAAAACCGTTTGATCAGGCCGCCTCGCGCTGCAGCATGCTGCGCAGCATCCAGGCGTTCTTTTCGTGTATCTGCATGCGCTGGGTCAGCAGGTCGGCCGTCGGCTCGTCGTTCGCCGAGTCCGCCGCCGGGAACGCCTCGCGCGCGGTCCGCGCGACCGTTTCCTGCCCGACGACGAGCTGGCGGATCATCTCCTCGGCAGTCTCGCCGCCATTGGACTCCTGCAACGACGTCAGCTTCGTGAACTCGGAGTAGGATCCCGGCGCACGGATGCCCAGGGCCCGGATACGCTCCGCGATCTCGTCGATGGCCGCCGCGAGCTCGGTGTACTGCTCCTCGAACATCGCGTGCAGCGTGTTGAACTGCGGCCCCGTGACGTTCCAGTGGTAGTTGTGGGTCTTCAGGTACAGCGTGTAGCTGTCCGCGAGCAGGCGGGACAGGTGTGCCGCGATGTCCTGGCGTTGCTCCAGCGTGAGACCGATGTTGACCTGCATGTTCGTACCTCCATGGGTGCCGAATCGATGGGCTGCAGTCTAGGGGGTCTTGCTGTAATCCGTAAAATGGATTATTTATGTCACTTTATTCGATAAAGTCGATTATGCGATACCCGACCGTCAAACAGCTCCGCTACTTCCTGGCCCTCAGCGAGGCGCAGCACTTCGGCCGCGCCGCGGCCGACTGCTTCGTGTCGCAATCCGCGTTCAGCAACGCGATCCAGGAACTGGAGTCCCTGCTGGACGCCCAGCTCGTGGACCGGACGAACCGGCAGGTGACGATCACCGCGATCGGCCAGGAGGTAGCCGTCCAGGCACGGCTGGTCCTGCGGGACATCGAGATGCTGCTGGAGATCGCCGCCGAGCAGAAGAAACCGCTGACGGGCGACCTGCGTCTCGGCGTGATCCCGACGATCGCGCCTTTCCTGCTGCCCCCCATGCTGCCGAAGCTCCGCAAGGCCTACCCGGAGCTGCAGCTGTTCCTGCGGGAGGACCAGACCGCGCGGATCCACGAGCAGCTGATGGACGGCGAGATCGACCTGCTGCTGCTCGCGCTGCCCTTCGAGCTGCGCGGCGTCGAGACGCTGTCCTTATATAAGGACCGCTTTTTCCTGGCCGCGCACGAGAAGACCGAGCGGATCAACCCGGAGAACTACCGCCCGAACCGGCTGGCCCGCGGCAGCGTGCTGCTGCTGAAGGACGGCCATTGCCTGCGCGACCACGCGCTGGCCGCCTGCAAGCTGCGGGACGACGAGGCCGTCGGCCGCTTTGCCGCGACGAGCCTGCTGACGCTCGTCGAGATGGTGGACGCGGACCTCGGCATCACGTTCCTGCCGGAGATGGCACGCGGTTCAGCGATGCTCCGCAACACCCGGGTAAAGATGTATTCGCTCGACGAAAAGAGCTACCGGACGATCGGGCTGGCCTGGCGCAAGGGCAGCGCGCGCGTGGACGAGTTCAAGCTGCTGGGCGAGTTCCTGAAGGAGCACCGGCCCTGAGACCGGCGCCGGCCTAGCCACCGGACGTCTTTTTCCTGCGCGCCTTTTTCTTCTTCGGCTTCGGCGCGGGCAAGGCCTGCTCCGTCAGCACGACGAGCCGGGTCAGCCACTCGCGGTCCTCCAACTCGTCCCCGATCAGGAACGAGAGCTTCGCGCCCGGATACGGCGGCGCCTCGGTCGGATCGCCGATGTAGGCCCGGCCGGCCTCCGTCGGCTTGACGAACAGCTGGTTGTCGCAGATCAGAGCGACGACCTTGCCGTTCGAGTACAGCGCGTATTCGCCGAACATCATCCGGTAACTCATGGCGCAGGACGCATCGATCTGGTCGACGACGTACCGGACGAACTCGAGATCCGAGGCCATGTCATCACTCCGTTGCCGCCGCACGGCGCTGGAACCGGGAACCCGAGTGTAGCGCCGACCGCAAGGCAAGGGGCAGTCTCGACTGAGTCTAAGTCGTATTCACCCTTCCGCCGGTCGCCGCGGGCCGTGATCCCGGCGGCGCGTTGGACTATCCTCAACGGCGGGGAAATGAAGGAGCACGCCCGATGAAACTGGTCAGCGACATACTCAACGTCAAGGGTAGCGAGGTCTGGTCCGTCAAGCCGACCGATACGATTTTCGATTCGCTCCGGCTGATGGCCGACAAGGGCGTCGGCGCGCTGCTCGTGATGGACGGCGACAAGCTCGTCGGGATCGTCACCGAGCGCGACTACGCGCGCAAGGTGATACTCGAAGGCAAGTCGTCGAAGAGCTCGACGGTCGCGGAGATCATGACGACGCGCGTGCTCTGCGTGAGCCCGGACCGGACCGCCGACGAGTGCATGGCGCTGATGACGGAGAGGCGCTCCCGGCACCTGCCGGTCGTGGACCACAAGAAGGTCGTCGGCGTCATCTCGATCGGCGACCTCGTCAAGGCGGTCATCAGCGAACAGCAGGTACTGATCGACCAGTTGCAGCATTACATCACGGGCTGATCTCGGCCCTGCTCGATTCGTGGCCCGCTGAAGCGTGGCCGGTTCAGCTCCGGTGCATCCGGCCGGCAGGCCGCAATTCTGCGGCGAACCGATGGAAGCCCGGTTCCGCCAGCCGATCGCGCTCGAGCGTCCGTCTGTCAGGGGGCATGGACTGATTTGCGCATGCCACTGCGCCCGGCCACGCGGGTACCCAGCAGGAACCCCGCCACGAGGGCGGGGTTCATGGGCCCATACCCGGCCGGCCGGACAGTTGCGTCAGTTGCTGCCGCAGCTCGAGCCCGCCGCAGCAGATACTATCGCCTCCCGCTCGCTTTCCGTGATCAGGCCCTGACGCAGGAACTCGTTGGCGGCGTGCGCGACGGCCGAGACATACTTGCCATGGTTTCTCCATTCGACCGTCGTACCCCGCGGCCCGT
>JAOUIH010000207.1 GCA_029884165.1 Gammaproteobacteria bacterium
CGCCTGCGCTTTCCTGGCTGGCGCAGGCCGAGAGCGTTGCCATCACGACAAGCATAACCAGGGCACGATGGGAATTGTTCATGCGGAATTCTCCTGTGCAGTGATTGCCGGACTTTCCCACAAAGTCCGACCCGTCGCATACCCGGTCTATTCGACCTGTGCGGGCGCGGTCGGTTCGTCGGGGCGCTCAAGTCAGGTAACGCAGGGGCGCGCCGCGCGTTGACGCGCGGACCGTCGTCAATCGGGCATGCGCCGGTCGGGCCGGATGAACAGCCACAGGACGGCTCCCACCAGTGCAAAGACCGAGGTCGTCGCCATCGCGGCGCTCCAGCCAAGCCAGGCGGCGATTACCGGCACGAGCAGCGCATTGACGGAACCGACCGCGTTACCGCCGGTGTTCATCACGCCGCCTGCCGGACCGGCATGGCGCCCGCCCACGCCGATGGCGGCGGCCCAGTGCGAGGCCTCCGTCGCCTGCATCGCGAGAAAGCTGACGGCGAGGCAGGTGCCCAGCACGACCGGCCCGACGGGCGTGGACGCGAGGCCCATCGCCGCACCTGAAAGCGCAAGGCCGCCGATCGACATCCACCGGCAGGCCCGGGCCAGGCCGAAACGGCGCGTCAGGTAGTCGCAGACGAAGCCGCCGAGCGTGGCACCCACCGCGGCCGCCACCCACTGGATCGAGGTCAGGTAGCCGGCGTATTGCTCGTCGTAGCCCCGGATCTCGACGAAGTAATAAAAGACCCAGTTGAAGAAATGGTAGAAGACGTAGTTGGCGCAGAAATAGCTGGCCGTAAGGAACAGCACGTCGCGATTCTTCAGGACCCGCAGCCAGGCAGGGGTCCTTTCAGCGGAGTCGACGGCCGCCGGCCGATTGGCCGCGATCAGGTCGACCTCGGCGCGGTTCACGGCCGGGTGCGCCGCCGGGTCGTCGCGCAGCACGGCCCAGCAGGCCCATGCGGTCAGGAAGCCGAGCGGCGCGATCGCCAGAAACACGGGTCGCCAGCCGTACGCGCCGACCGCCCAGACGACGGCCGGCGTGGACACGGCAACGCCCAGCGTCAGCGCGGTGCTGCTAAGCCCCTGCGGCAGCGCCCAGCCGCCGATCGGGAACCAGCGCTCGATGACCCCGGTCGTCAGCGGATAGATCGGCGCGTGCGAGGCGCCGACGAGAAAGCGGACGGCAATCAGCGGCAGCAGTACCGCGGAGGCCGGCACGGCCGAGGTCAGCAGCGTGAGCACCGCCCACAGCACCGCGATGAGCGTGAACGCCCGACGCAGCCCGGCGGCGTTGCCAAATAAGCCACCCGGGAACTGGAAGATCGCGTAACCGGCCGTGAATGCCGCCAGCACCCAGCCGAACTCGATTTCATTGAGGTCGAGGTCCGCCATCATGGCCGGCCCCGCGGTGGACACGTTGTAGCGCAGCACGTAGGAAATGAAGCTCGCGACCATCAGGACCGCGAGGACCCGCCACCGCACGCCGGTGGCTTTGCGGGAGCCGCCCTGCCCGGCGTCGCCCGTCAACGGACCCTGTCCGCCGGTGCCTTGAATACCAGGCCGCCCTTGATGATCACCGGCACGCGCTGCAACAGCGTGATGTCCGCCAGCGGGTCGCCGGCCACGGCGATCAGGTCGCCGTAACGGCCGGTGTGAATCGCGCCGACGCGGTCCTGCCAGCCGATGACCTCCGCGGAGACGGACGTAGCCGCCTTTATCGCCTCCATCGGCGTCATGCCGAGGCGGACCATGACCGGGAACTGCAACGCGTTGTCGCCGTGCGGGTAGACTGCCGCGTCGGTACCGTAGCTGATCCTGACGCCGGCCGCGTGAGCCTTCTGGAAGACCGTCCGCTGCTCATCGACGGTCTCGTCGTTCTTGCGCAGGAACTCCTCGGGCCAGCCCTGGGCCCTGCCGACCGACGCGATGTAATCGCCGTTGTACACGTCCATCGAAAAGGCGACACCTCGCTCGGCCGCCAGCGCGATGGCCTCGTCGTCGGCGAGCGAGGCATGCTCGATCGAGTCGGCGCCGGCGAGGATCGCTTCCCTGATCGAGCGGGCGCCATGCGCATGCGCGGTTACCTTGATGCCAGCCGCGTGGCCGACCTCGACCACGGCGGCGATTTC
This sequence comes from Gammaproteobacteria bacterium, assembly GCA_029884165.1. Lineage (GTDB taxonomy): Bacteria > Pseudomonadota > Gammaproteobacteria > Steroidobacterales > Woeseiaceae > JAOUIH01. The sequence goes on from JAOUIH010000207.1 coordinate 2,130, forward strand.
CTCGGGCGTCATCTCGGGCGCCCCCGGTATGCCCCCGTAGGCGAGCACGGCGCCGGAGGCGATGACTTTGAGGACGTCCGCGCCGCCTGCGACCGCCTCCTCCGCTTTGCGGCGAAACTCGTCCGGCCCGAGCGCCACGCCCAGCCGGACACGCGCCGGTATCTCGGACTCGTCCCTGCCCGGTATGACCAGGTCGCCGCCGCCGCCCGGTATCGTCAGGTAGAAGCCGGCCGTCTGGACCCTTGGCCCGGCGACCTCGCCTGCGTTGATGCGGTCGCGGATGTCGCGCCCCGACCAGCCGCCGTAGGCGCCGACGTTGCGAACGGTCGTGAAGCCGGCGAACAGCGTCACCTCGGCATTGCGCCGGGAGATCCGCCGCTCCTCCTCGACACTGCGCGTGTAATAGATACTGAGATCGCGGGTCTCGTTGGCCTGGTCCGTGATGTGGGTATGCGTATCGATCAGGCCGGGCAGGCAGGTGTAGCCGGACAGGTCGAGCTGCCGGTCGTAGCCCTCGATACGGGCCGTGCCCGGCAGCACCTCGCTGACCCGGCCGTCGCGGATCAGCACCCAGCGGTCGGCCTGCGCCTCGTCCGCCAGCCCGTCGATCAGGCTGCCGCAGCGCACGGCCAGCGTGCCGCTGTCGGGCAGGTAAGGCGCCCGGGCCAGCGACTCCCGCGCGCTCGCCTGCGGCGCCAGCGCCAGCGCCAGCGCCACCAGGACGGCGCGCAGCGCCCCTGTATCGTCTGAATTGTGCATCCTGTTCATTCTCCCCTCGTCAGGCCCGTCGGCCGCGGTCCTTCAGGATCCGCCGGGCCGCGTTGTAGCCGGGCGCGCCGGTAACCCCTCCGCCCGGGTGGGTGCCGGCGCCGCAGAGGTAATAGCCCTCTAGCGGCGTGCGGTAATGCGCCCAGCCGGGCACCGGACGCATGAAGAACAGCTGGCCCATGTTGATGTCGCCGTGGAATATATTGCCCTCGGTAATGCCGAAGCGCCGTTCGAGATCGAGCGGCGTGAAGACCTTCCGGGCGATCACGGACTCCTCGAATCCGGGGACGTAGCGCGAGATCCGCGCAACCGCCAGGTCGCCGACCCGCTCGCGCTCGCGGTCCCAGTCGCTGCCGCGGAGTTCGTAAGGCAGGTACTGCACGAAGCAGGTCATCACGTGGCGGCCCGAGGTGGCGAGGCCGGGATCGACGTTGGACGCGACGACGCAATCCACCCACAGGTCGTCGGGCACCTCGCCGCGCATCGCCTGGTTGTAGATGTCCTCCGCCTCCTGCAGCGAGGGCGCGAGCGTAAACAGGCTGCGCTCGGCCGGCGTATGGGATTCCGGCATGCCGGTAACGCGCGGTTCGCGGGACAGTACGAAGTTCACCTTGCCGCAAGGCCCGCCCATCTTGATGCCGCGGACCGCATGCAGGAACTCCGGCGGGAGCTCGGCGGGCTCGACGAGTTCGAGAAAGCTCCGCTTCGGATCGGCATTCGACACGACCAGCGCGGCGTCGATCGCGCTGCCGTCTTCCAGCGTGACGCCGCAGGCCCTGCCGTTGGCGACGTTGACCCGCGCGACCGCCGCGCCTGTCCGGATTTCCACGCCGGTGTCGCGGCAGGAATCGGCCATTGCCTGCGTAATGGCACCCATGCCGCCGATGACGTGCCCCATGAATCCCTGCTGCTGCTCTTCGCCGCCCGACAAAAGGTGAAACAGCAGGCCCATGGCCGTGCCCGGCTGGTAGGGGCCGCCGTGCTTGCCGTACAGGCTGTTCGACAGGATCAGCCTTTTCAGCGCATCCGATTCGAACTCCTGGTCGAGGAAATCGCCGAGGGAGCCGGTCAGGAAACGGACCAGTGCCGAGACCTCGCGG
>JAOUIH010000208.1 GCA_029884165.1 Gammaproteobacteria bacterium
CGCGAACCCTGCGGCGCCGACCGACCCGTAAACGCCGATGATCCGGCCGCGCCACTTGTCCTCGACGAGTTCGTTGATCAGCGCCTCGCTCGATGCCCACAGGATCGCGCCGGCGGTGCCCAGCAGGAAGCGCAGCGGGAACCATGCATAGATGTCCTGTACCAGGCCCAGCGCGATCATCGTCGAGGCCGACAGCAGCGTCGCGCGCTGCATGATCCGGCCGGCGCCAATCCGCGTGATCAGGCGCGGCATGATCTTGGCGAGGAAGATGCCGGGGCAGGCCTGCGCGACGATGCTGAGCCCGATCATCGTCTTGCTGATGCCCTGCCCGTCGAGCACCAGCGACAGGAGCGGCAGCGTGATTCCGTACACCAGGTTGACGACGACCATCGACGAGATGACGGCGACCAGGTTGCGGGTTCGCTTTGATGGTGTATCGAGCAGGGGCGGCCTCGGGTGGGTTGGCGGCGAGCGCGTCATCATATACGGCGTCGGCCGTTTCGGCGACGGTACCCGGTGATGCTTCGCGTGTCCGGGCGGCACGCAAAAAAAAACCGCCCCCGAAACTCCCGGGGGCGGCTGGATCCGGCAGGGGCGGCTTATCGCCGCCGCCAACCTGTCAGTAGTTGTAAGCCGGCATCTGCCTGGGCGGCACGGTGTTTTCGTCGGACACGACGAAAACCACGCGGTCCAGTTTGCCGGTGAACTCGAACGGGTCGGAATAGGACTCGGATACCTGCGTACCGGTATCCATGCCGATGTCGAACGTCTCGGCGAGCGAGTAGGTGCTGATGTGCATCGCCGGCATCTCGACCTCGTCTACCTTTTCGCCGTTGACGTACAACTCGCCCGTTCCGCCGAATTCACGCGTCTTGATGAAGTTGAACTTCATGTCCGTCGGCCCGGCGGGCAGCGGTCCCGACTCCAGCACGTAGTGAACCCCGTCGAGGAAGTTGTAGTCGTAATACAGGCGCCCGTCCTTGATGAACATCGTGAAGCCGCCCGTCATGCCGCCGACAGCGACGATGACGCCTTGCTCGTCACCCGCAAGGTCGATGCGTGTTTCGATCGTGTGCGCCCGGTTCTTGACCGGCGCGGATGACTTCTCGGCGATTCTGACGGCCCCGGGGGCGAAGTAGACGAATTCCTTCTGGTCACCGAACAGGCGGTCCTGCTGCTTCGCAAGCCGCTTGATCATGTCGTCATAAAGCGGGTAGACGTTGTACTTCCACGCTTCCTCGTCGAAGATGGCGATAAGCTCAGCGAGCTTCTCGGGATGTTCCTCCGCGAGGTTGTGCGCTTCGGAGAAGTCCTCCGCGACGTTGTACAGCTCCCACACGTCGTTTTCGAATGGCAGGACGACGTTGACGTTCCAGGGCATGCGATTGGCGTGCAGGGTGACGGCTTTCCAGCCATCCACCCAGATCGCGCGGTTGCCGAACATCTCGTAGTATTGGCGTTCCTTGCGATTCGGTGCAGCGGCGTTGTCGAAGGAATACATCATGGAGACGCCTTCCATCGGCTGCTGTTCGACGCCATGGTACTCCGCGGGTACCGCGATGCGGGCCGCTTCCATGATCGTCGGGGCAATGTCCGAGATGTGGTGGTACTGGCTCCGGATCTCGCCCTTGGCCTTGATGCCGTTCGGCCAGTGTACGACCAGGGCGTCATGCTGACCGCCTCGATGCTCGCTCTGCTTGAAGTACCGGAACGGCGTGTTGCCGGCCATGGCCCAGCCCGCGTGGTAATGCGGATAGGTTGTTGCCTGCCCCCATTCGTCCAGGTGGCGCAGGTTTTCCTCGAGCGTCGTCTGCAGTCCGTTCAGGACATAGGTTTCGTTGAACGTGCCGGCGAGGCCGCCTTCGCCGCTCGCGCCGTTGTCGGCCGTGACGAAGATCAGGGTGTTGTCCAGCTCGCCGATGCGCTCGAGTTCGTCGACGACCCGCCCGATCTGCAGGTCGACCCACTCGAGCTGCGCCGCGAAGACTTCCATCTGGCGTGCATACAGCCGTCTTTCTTCGTCGGACAGCGAATCCCAGGCGGGAATGTCGCCGATGCGCTCTGTCAGAACCGTGTTCGCCGGGACGACTCCCAGCGCCTTTTGCTGCTCCAGGATCTGCTCGCGCGCTTTGTCCCAGCCCATGTCGAACTTGCCCTTGTACTTGTCGATGTGGCTCGCAGGGGCATGATGCGGCGAGTGCATAGAGCCTGAGGCCCAGAGCATCATGAAAGGCAGGTCGGGCTTGATCGACTTGTGGCCGGTAATCCACTCGATCGCCCGATCGGCCAGGTCCTGGTCGAGGTGCACCGACTTCCGGTAGGGCTCCGGCGTGTGGTCGTTCCACATGACCGGCACGAACTGGTGCACGTCGGCCGCCATGAACGTATAGGCGTGCTGGAAGCCTTCCCCCGACGGCCAGCGATCAAAAGGACCGACCTGGGAAACTTCGTACAGCGGCGTGTGATCCCACTTGCCGATCGCGTAGTTGACGTAGCCGGCTTCCTGCAGGTAGTTGGCGACGGACTTGGCGGATTCCGGCATCACCGCGTTGTAGCCGGGGAAGCCCATTGCCGTCAGCGCATGGCTGCCGAGCCCGATCGAGTGCGGGTTGCGTCCGGCCATCAGGCTGGCGCGCGACGGCGAGCACAGCGCCGTCGTATGAAAATTGTTGTAGCGCAGCCCATTCGCGGCCAGCCGGTCGATATTGGGCGTCTCTATCAGTCCGCCGAAGCTGCCGACCTGGGCGAAACCCGTGTCGTCCAGCAGGAAAATGATGACGTTCGGCGCCTCCTCATGCGGGCGCGGGTCCTCCGGCCACCATTCCTGGGAGTTCTCGTAGCGCTCCGCAAGGACGCCGCCAAAGCCCTCGACGTATTTGCGCTTGACGCCGTCGACCTCTTCGTAGCGGTCCCCGGCCGCGTCCGCAGCTGCGTCGTCGCGCCCTGCAGGCGTATTTTCGCCGCCGCAGCCGGCGAGGAGAGCGATCAGCGATATGGCAAGAACTCTTTCCATGCATTTCATAGTTGCATCCTTTGGCAGGCAATATTTCTGCGGCGGCTATCTTACTCCACTTTGACTTTGCTGCCGAGCGGGTAATGTAAGCAGGATGTACAATCGCTCGATTCGTCGACCCTGCCGATTCGGCGTACCGGGAACGGGGGCAGGACTGTGCGCATAGCCGACATGAACTGGAAGCAGGTCGAGGCGTACCTGCAGACCGACGATCGCTGCGTACTGCCGGTCGGCTCGGTCGAGCAGCACGCGCAGCTCTCGCTGTGCGTGGACGCGATCCTGTCGGAGCGGGTCTCGGTGGAGGCGGCGGAACCGCTCGGCGTGCCCGTCTACCCGTGCATGCCGTTCGGCCTTGCGCCGTATTTCTCGGCGTACCCGGGCAGCATGTCGCTCCGAGTCGAGACGCTGCTGGCCGTGTTCCGGGACCTGGTCGCTTCCATTTACCGCTCGGGATTCCGGCGGGTGCTGATCGTCAACGGCCACGGCGGAAATGCGCCGCTCGCCGCGCTCGCGAAGGAACTGATGACGGAGCGGCCCGAGATGTCGATCAAGTACCACCCCTGGTGGGCCGGGCCGAAACTGACCGCGGCGATGCGCGGGGTGGACCCGGTCGGCTCGCATGCGAGCTGGATCGAGAACTTCCCGTGGACGCGCCTTGCGAGCGCGCCGGCACCCGACGGCGAAAAGCCGCTGATCGACCACGGGCGGATTGCGATGTCGAATCCGGCGGATGTCCGTGCGCTTATCGGCGACGGCAACTTCGGCGGGGCCTGGCAAAAGCCGGACGACGTCATGCTGAGATTGTGGCAGGTCGGTGTCGCAGAGACGCGGGCCGAACTCGAGGGCCCGTGGCCGAACCGGTCCTGATCTGGGGCGCCGGGGCCATCGGCGGGACGCTCGGGGCTTACTGGGCCCGTGCGGGCATCGAAGTCTTGCTGGTCGACAGCCAGCGCGAGCACGTCGA
>JAOUIH010000077.1 GCA_029884165.1 Gammaproteobacteria bacterium
CGCGCTGCAGCGCGTTGCGGCCGGCCGACGTGGCTTTGCTCGACGGGCGTGCAGGGCGCGTGCTGACCGCGCTGAACGACGACCTGCTGGGCAGCCGCGAGCTGGGAGAGGTGCACGAGTTCCGCTACCTCTCCCCGCACGACGGTACCGAGATCCAGGCCTGGTACATCACGCCGCCCGGCTATCGCGAGGGCCTGAGATATCCCCTGATCCTCGAGATACACGGCGGGCCGTACCTCTCCTACGGCCCCGAATTTGCGGCCGAGCTGCAACGCTACGCGGCGGAAGGATACGTCGTCGTCTACGACAACCACCGGGGCAGCACCGGCTACGGGCGCGACTTCGCGCTGTTGCTGCACAACAAGTATGCCAGCGAGGACGACTTCGGCGATCACATGGGCGCCGTCGATGCGATGATCGAGAAGGGCATCGCAGACCCGGACAACCTGTTCATCACCGGCGGCTCCGCGGGAGGTATCGCTAGCGCCTACGCGATCGGGCTTACCGACCGGTTCCGCGCGGCGGCCGTGCAGAAGCCGGTCATCAACTGGATCAGCAAGGTGCTGACGGCCGATTCGTACATCGGCCAGATTGCCCTCCAGTTCCCGGGCATGCCCTGGGACGAGTTCGAACATTACTGGAGGCGCTCGCCGCTATCGCTCGTCGGGAACGTCACGACGCCGACGTTGCTGATTACCGGCGAAGAGGACCAGCGTACGCCGATATCCGAAACCGAGCAGTTCTACCAGGCGCTCAAGCTGCGCCGGGTCGACAGCGTGATGGTGCGTATACCCGGTTCGTTCCACGGCATCGCGGGCAAACCGTCGCGCCTGAACGCGAAGGTCGATAACATCCTCGCCTGGTTTGCACGCTACCGCACGGACACGAACGAGGTGAGCGGTGAATAATTGGACGGCAATCGCGCTCCTGTCACTTTCGATCGGCCTGGTCGCAGGCTGCGGCGGGGATCGACAGCCCTTTCTCGGGGAATACGCAACGATCGACCTGCTGGTCGAGAACGGCAGGGTGCTCGACGGCAGCGGTGGCGCCGCGATTGACGCAGACGTTGTCGTTGTAGGCGACACCATCGTGCACGTCGGTGCGACCGGTTTCAGCGAGTCCGACCTGGCGGATCGAGTGCAGCGACGCATCGATGCGGCCGGGCGTTTCGTGACGCCGGGCTTCATCGACCTGCATTCGCACGGCGATCCGCTCGAGACGCCGCAAATGGAAAATTTCCTGGCGATGGGCGTCACGACGATCGTGCTGGGCCAGGACGGCTCGAGCCCGGAGGTCGTCGACCTGTCGGCGTGGCTGAAGCAGGTTGCCGATAAAGGCATAGGCACGAACCTGGCGATGTTCGTAGGCCACGGCACGCTGCGCACGCTGTCAGGCATCGGGCTCGAGAAGACGCCGGCGGGCGAGCACCTCGATCGCATGCTCACAATGCTCGACGAGACGCTGGATTATGCGTTCGGCATGAGCACCGGGCTCGAATATAACCCGGGACTGAATGCACAGCCCGCCGAACTCGCGGCGCTGGCCGAGGTCGTCGGCCGAAACGGCCGGCTGATCATGAGTCACATGCGGAATGAGGACGACGAGGCCCTCGAGGCATCGCTGGCGGAGCTGATCGAGCAGGGGCGCCATGCGCGCGTGCACGCATCGCACCTGAAGTCGGTGTACGGCAAGGGCGCCGATCGGGCCGAGCAGGTCCTGGACCTGCTCGCGAAGGCGCGCGACGCCGGAATCGCGATCACGGCGGACATATACCCGTACACCGCGAGCTACACGAACATCGGCATCGTCTTCCCCGTCTGGGCGAAAACGCGCGAGCAGTTCGAGATCGCGAAGGTCGAGCGGCGCGACGAGCTGGCTGATTTCCTGCGCGAACGGGTGAACCGGCGCAACGGGCCGGAGGCGACGCTGCTCGGTACCGATCCGTATACCGGCAAGACGCTCGCCGACCTGGCGCACGAGCTGGAGATGCCCTTCGAGGACGTGCTGATCGACGTCATCGGGCCCGACGGTGCTTCAGGCGCGTACTTCGTGATGAACGACGACCTGCAGGCCCGCCTGTTGCTGGACCCGGCCATCGGCGTCTGCTCGGACGGCAGCCCGACCGGCTTCCATCCGCGTGGCCACGGTACTTTCGCCCGGATCATCGAAAAGTTCGTCGTCGAGGATGGTGTACTGAGCCTGCCCGAGGCCGTGCGCAAGATGACATCGTTCGCGGCGAACGTCCTTGGCATCGGCGATCGCGGCCGGCTGGCGCCCGGTATGAAGGCAGACCTGCTTATATTCGACCCGGCCCGCATCCGCGAGACCGCCACGTACCCGCAGCCGCTGTCGCTGGCCGAAGGGTTCGACGTCGTTATCGTAAATGGCCGGGTCGCCCGCGAGGACGGACGACTCGCCCCGACGCTGGCCGGGCAAGTGCTGCGGCCGTGACGCTGTCGCGCTCCAGGACGGCAACAGACGCCACTCGCCACGCGCGAGTGATGGAATTCCTGGCGTCTCCACGGCTCGACCCGGCGCCGGTCATCCGGCTGGACGATCGGGCCATCGTCCTGGATCTCGGCGCCGGCAGCCTTGCGCTCGGCGAGCCGCTGGCCGATCTCCCGGTGGAGCGGTTCAGCGAGCTGGTCGATCGTGCGATGGCGGCGGCCGGTACCGGCTATGCCCTCGGGCGCTGGGCTGAGCGACGAGAGATCTACTCGAGCGTGCTGTTCGCCGAAGCCGATCCGGCGGCGGAGCGCCGCAGCGTGCACCTGGGCGTCGACGTCTTCTGCGCTGCGGGCACGCCGGTGCACGCGCCGCTGGACGGACGGGTGCACATCAAGGCGAATAATGCGGCCGAGCTGGACTACGGGCCGCTGCTTGTGCTTGAGCACGCGACGCCTGGCGGGGAGGCTTTCCATACGCTGTACGGGCACCTGGGGTCGGCCGGCTGCGCGCATGTCCGGCAGGGCCAGGCCGTGCGGCGCGGAGAGCGAATCGCGACCGTCGGAAGCCCGCCCGAAAACGGCAACTGGCCGCCGCACCTGCACCTGCAGCTGATCCTCGACCTGCTGGAACTGGGCGCGGACTTTCCCGGCGTCGCGCGGCCCGCCGAGCTGGACCGATGGCTCGCGCTATCGCCGTCGCCGGCGATGTTTTTCCCCGGTATCGACGCCGCGGCTCTCGACGGGCGCAAGGCGTCCGGATCGTGACGACCCTGCACCTGCTCGACTTTGTCGCGATGGCGATCTACTTCGCCGTGCTCGTGTGGATAGGCATCGCCGTGGCTCGCTCGGGCCGCGGTGAGGGCGAAAGCGAGTCCTTCCTCGCGGCCGATCGCAACATGAATCTCCTGCAGACGACCTGCAGCACCGCGGCCACGGATCTCGGCGGTGGCTTCTCGATCGCGATGGGCGGGCTCGGCTTCACGCTCGGCATATCCGGTTCCTGGCTGATCGCGGTCTCTGGCTTGAGCATCGTGATGGTCTCGTTCCTGATGGTGCCGAAGGTCAAGCGCTGGTCCGATCGCGTCAAGGGGCTCACGACCGGCGACATGTTCGAGGCGCGCTTCGACCAGCGCACGGGACTGCTGGCGGCGATCGTCATCGGCATCGCCTGGTTCACGTTCGTCGGCGGACAGATCATTGCGGGCGGCAAGCTCCTGCAGGTGACGATGAACATCAGCCTCGCCTGGGGAGTGGCCGTGTCGGGCGCGATCATCCTCGCATACACGGCGATGGGTGGTCTGAAGGCCGTCATCTACACCGACGTGTTCCAGATGTTCGTGCTGATGATCGGCATCGTGTTCATCGCCGTGCCGATCGGCATGGTCGAGGTCGGCGGCTGGTCCGCCATGGTCGAACACTTCGGATCGAACCCCGGCACCGCGAGCCTCGTCGACTGGACCGCCGTCGGCTGGAAGCAGATGCTCGGCTGGTTCTTCGCGATCTTCCCGGTGTGGTTCATATCCATTGCGGCCATGCAGCGCATCGTCGCCGCCCGGGACGAGCGGACCGCCCGGCTGTCCTTCTTCCTGACCGGCGTGCCGATCGAGTGGCCCTTGTTCGCCATCGGCAGCACGTTGGTCGGGCTGATCGCCCGCATGCTGCTGCCGGACCTCGCCGACCCGGAGCTCGCGACGCCGACGATCATCATGGAATTGCTGCCCGCCGGCGTCGCCGGCATCGTGATTGCCGCTTACATCGCGGCCGTGATGTCGTCCGCCGACTCCTGCCTGATCGGCCCGGTGGCGATATTCGTCAACGACATCTACCGCAAGCAGCTCCGGCCGCTGGCGCCGGAACGGGAACTGGTCCGGGTCGCCCGCATCGCGACGATAGTGCTCGGGCTCCTCGCGATCGGTATCGCCTACCTCGTGCCGAACGTACTCGACCTGATCCTGTATGCCTACACTTTCGGCGCGGCGGGGCTGTTTTTCCCGATGCTCGGGCTCCTGTTCTGGCGGCGCACGACGGCCAGCGGTGCCTACTGGAGCATGCTGACCGGCGGCACGTCCGCGGTAATCTGGGCGGTGCTGGACGAACCCTTCGGTTTCTCGGCGTCCTGGGCAGGCTGGGTCGTCGGCCTGCCGGTGCTGATCGTCGTCTCGCTGCTGTCGACGCACAGCCCGGACGAGAACCCGGACCTGTTCAACTGATCCTTGCGAGGTAGCTACGTGCGACTCATCGGCATGCTCGATTCCCCTTTCGTCCGGCGAGTCGCCGTGACCGCGGAACTGCTCGGCATCGAACTCGAGCACAGTTCCCTTTCGGTGTTCCGGAACTACGACGATATTCGTCGCGTGAATCCGCTGGTCAAGGTACCGACGCTGGTCTGTGACGACGGCGAGGTACTCGTCGATTCGACGCTGATCATCGATTACCTGGAGTCCCTGCCCGCAGCGGGCTCATCTCTGATGCCGGCGGATCGCCGCCGCGCGCTCCGGATCGTGGGCATTGCGCTGGTCGCCATGGAGAAGACCGTGCAGATCTTCTACGAGACGAAGCAGCGCCCGGCCGACAAGCAATATGCGCCGTGGGGAAGCCGGGTCCAGCAGCAACTCACCGAGGCGCTGCGCCTGCTGGACGCCGAGTGCGGCGACGGCTGGATGTGCGGCGAGCAGATCAGCCAGCCCGATATCAGCTCCGTAATCGCGTGGGGATTTGCCCGGCTCACCCGGCCGGATCTGGCGAATCCAGGCGCCTGGCCGCGGCTCGCCGCGCTGGCGGATCGGGCCGAGGCGCTGCCCGAGTTCCGGGCCTGGCCCATCGAGTGAAGCAGGCGACTGCCCCTACAGCGCAAGCCCCATCAGCAGGTACACGAATAAGCTGATGACGCCGACGACGGCCGCGTAAGGCAGCTGCGTCTTGATGTGATCGATGTGGTCCGAGGCGGCCCCCGTCGAGGCCAGGATTGACGTATCCGACAGGGGCGAGCAGTGGTCGCCGAAGACGCCGCCGCCGGCGACCGCCGAAATGGTCGCAAAAACGACTGGCGCCAGCTCGTCGCCGCTGAAGGCGAAAGCCATGGGAACCGCGATCGGCATCATGATTGCGAACGTGCCCCAGGAAGTCCCCGTCGAGAACGCGATTATTCCCGCAATCAGGAACGCGAGCATCGGCAACAGGCCCGGCGTCAGCCACGACTCGGTCTGCGCGACTATGTAACCCGCGGTGTCCAGCTGCTCCGACAGGTCGTTCAACGCATACGCGAATGCGAGAATGATGATCGCCGGCATGACGCCTTTGATGCCGGACATCGCCGTGCCCATGATGTCGGACAGTGGAATGCCCTGGATGCGCATCGTGACACCAGCCACGGTGGCCGACAGCAGGAAGGCCTCCATCGTCAGCGCGCTGGCCGTGACGATGAACGAGCCCACAGCGACCCCGATCACGACGATGACCGGCAGTACGAAGTTCCAGAACAGGCTGGTGGCGACGCCGGGATAGGGTTCGATGGCCGTAAGCTCCTCGCTCATCAGCGGTTCGGCGCCGTCTCTGAGCACCTTGCCCTCGTTTTCCGCCCGCCGCTCGGCCGCTCGCATCGGCCCGAAGTCCGGCACGATCCCGACGGCGATCAGTCCGACGAGCAACACGGCGAGCCACGAGTACACGTTGTACGGGATCGACGCTACGAAGGCGCCCATTGCCTCGCCGGCATCGTCGATCGGTCCCATGCCGACGAGCAGGCCCGCGACAAATACCGCCCAGCCGGTAATCGGGACGATTATGCTGACCGGCGCCGAGGTCGAGTCACAGATGTACGCCAGTTTCTCGCGCGATACCCGGAAGCGATCGGACAGGGTTCGCATCGTCGAGCCGACGAACAGCGGGCTGAAGTAGTCGCTGAAGAACACGAACATGCCCATGAACCACGCTACCAGTTGCACTCGCACGCGGCTCATGTTCCGCCGTGCGACGAAATTCGAGAAATTCCGGATCGCACCGGTGCGCTGGAAGAACGCGATCGATACGCCGATGAAGAGTTCGAGTAACAGAATCCAGGAGAACTCGGTCGTGCCGAGCGCGTTCTTGAGGAGATTGGGGAAGCCCATCAGGCCCTGGCCGGCAATCAGGACGCCGGCCGTGCAAGCCACGGCCAGCGAAAACACGGTATTGCGCGTTACGAACGCGAGGACGATTGCGACCGTTGCGGGCAGCAGCGTCAGTGCGCCCAGGCCTTCGGCAATTTCCATCACTCCCCCCTGGTAATGCCCGTCATGCGGACCCGGGCGGGCTCATGATAATCCACTTGTGCCCGGCGCTTCGCCAGCCGGTATGTGCGAGCCGTAGCGGGCGTGGCGGCCGTGCGGTCCCGGCGGACGGCGACGGATCGCGTGACTTGCCGTAGTATTCGGGGCTTGCTTCCGGGCCCGTCGATCCGCCGTCGGCCGGCCCGATACGCGTCCCTGGAGACGGAGGAAAGGCCATGTTGTCAGTTCGAATCCCGATGATCGCGAGTATTGCCTGCATCCAGCTACTGTTGGGCGGATGTGTGCCCCCGGAGACCGAGGTGGCCAACGCCACCGTGGCCGGCAACCCGATTACAGGCGACGGCCTGCCGAACCCGGCGCCGGTAGTGACGACGAACTGGGGCGAGTTGCCCGGCGGCAGGGAGTGGGGCTCGACGGCGGGTATCGATATCGATCCGATCGACGGGCACATCTGGGCTTACGAACGTTGCGGCGCCAGCGCCTTCGGTGGCGGCGTACCCGTCAACTGCGACAATAACCCCGTCGACCCGATCTTCAAGTTCGACCGCAATACCGGGGCCGTGCTCGCAAATTTCGGCGGCGGCATCATGGTGACGCCGCACGGCATACACGCGGACGCCGCCGGCAACGTCTGGGTGACGGATTTCGTCGGAAATGCGGAGGGCACGAAGGGGCACCAGGTGCACAAGTTCAGCCCGGACGGTGAACTGCTGATGAGCCTCGGTACCGCGGGGCAGCCGGGCAGCGGCCCGGGCCAATTCAATCAGCCGAATGATGTAATTACCGCGCCCGATGGGAGCATTTTCGTTGCCGACGGACACGACGGCCAGGGCATGACGAGCAACGCGGCGATCGCGGAAGGGCTGGCATCGGGCGCGACGGCGCGGATCATCAAGTTCTCAGCCGACGGCACCTACCTCAAGGAGTGGGGCCGGATCGGCGTCCGCCACGGCGAATTCCGCACGCCGCATGCGCTCGCGTTCGATTCGAAGGGCCGGCTCTGGGTCGCGGACCGTGGCAATCATCGACTGGAGATATTCGACCAGGAAGGGAACTACCTGGATTCGCGTTACCTGTACGGCCGCATAAGCGGCATCTTCATCACCCGGGACGACATGGTCTACGCGATCGACTCGGAGTCCGGGCCGACCAATCACCCGGGCTGGCGGAACGGTGTGCGCGTCGGTCACGCTGACGAGGACCGCATCACGGCATTCATCCCGCCGTTCGAGCGGGAGGAGCGCGTCTACCAGGGCACTGCGGGCGAAGGCGTGGCGGTGGACGCGGACGGCAATGTCTATGCCGCGGAAGGCCCGAACTCGCTCGCCTGGGCAGGCGGCGCCTTCACGAAATACTCGGTCCGTTAAGCGCGGACGAGCGAAGCGGGTTGGCTGCACGGGCTTGCCGGGTCCCGGGCTCGCACATGAAGCCGACATAGCGGAACGGTGTCCGCGAGCGAACGCCGCTCGCGGGCCGGTCACATCTCGGCGCGGCCCTGCCGGCGTTCGAGTCCGGAGATGATCCGGAAGCCGAGTTCCCGGATGGGTTCGGGCGGCATCCAGCTGGCATTGCCGAACAGGCGGCGCATGTCGGGCACCGCGCGGCCGGCCGCGAGGTCGGCCAGCAGTTCGCCGAACAGGGTGCCCTTGACGACGCCGCCGCCATTGCAGCCACTCGAGACAAACAGGCCCGGTGCGTGCTCGCCCCAGATCGGGGAACCGTTGAACGTGAAGCCGGTCGCGCCCGCCCAGACATGCTCGAAGGCGACCTTTTGCAGCTGCGGGTAGCGGCGCCGCAGCCCGTCGGCGAGCCGCGCGGCAATGCGCCCGTTGTCGGTTTCCCGCTCGTAGCCGTAGTGGGAACGAATCAGCAGGCGCCCGTCGCGCGTGCGCCGGAGCGTGCTGCCGAGGCGGTGCGCCGGCAGCAACCCCCAGTTCTCCACCCGGCCGAGCGTGCCGAGGACCCTGGCCGGCAGCGGAGCGGTCAGCCCGGCGTAGGTGTACATGGCGACGAGGCGCGAGCGGCCGACGCCCAGCTGCTTCGTGAAGGCGTTGTTCGCCAGCACCAGCCGGTCGCAGGCCAGGGCGCCTGCGGGCGTGCGCACCCGCCAGCCCGTCTGCAACGGCTCGATGGACAGCGCCGGCGTACTCTCGTAGATCGTGACGGACGGCGGCAGCGCGTCGGCGAGGCCACGAATCAACGCCGCGGGCTGCGCCAGGTAACAGTGCGGCGAATAGAGGCCTTCGGCGTAAAAGCGCGTGCCGAGCCGGGACTCGAGCTGGTCGCGGTCGAGGCGTTCCCAGGGCAGGCCGGCGCGCTCGAGGAACTGCTCGTAGCTGGCCAGCGCCCGCCGGCCGGCGTCGCCGGCCGCGGCCCGGTAGGTCCCGGCGCGCTCGAGCTCGCAGTCGATCTCGTGATCGGCTACGAGCCCGCACAGCTTTCGCATCGTTGCGCCGATCAGCCGGTTGCACTCGCTCATCCGGGCCATCTGGGTGGGATCGGCGTCGTTGGCCAGCGCAATCTCCAGCAGGAAACCCGAGTTACGCCCCGGATTGCCTTCGCCGAGCTGGCTCGAATCGACTATCGCAATGTCGTCGGACGGCTCGAGTTCGGCCCAGCGTCGGGCGGCGCCGAGCCCCGTGTAGCCCGCGCCGATTACGGCGAGGCTCACGTGCCGGTCGCCGTCGAGCGGGCGAATGTTCTCGCGCGCCGGCAGCAGCGCGTTCCAGCCGCAACGATTCAGGTACTGGGGATAGGTGCTGCGTGTCATGGCGTCGTCCTGGAAACCGCGCAAGCGTAGCAGATGCCGGGTCGTCGCGGCTTTCCGCAATTTGCAGCGACACCGGAATGCCCGGACAATGCGCGCCTCGGAAGGAACGGAGTGACCAGGTGATCAACACAGACGTCGTCATCGTCGGCGCGGGGCCCTGCGGCCTCTTCCAGGTGTTCGAGCTCGGGTTGCTGGGCCTCAGGGCCGAGGTCGTCGATTCGATCCGGCACCCGGGCGGGCAGTGCACCGAGCTGTATCCGGACAAGCCGATCTATGACATCCCGGCCGTGCCGGTCTGCACGGGCCAGGAACTTACCGACCTGCTGCTGAAGCAGATCGAGCCCTTCAATGCGGGCATGCACCTCGGCGAGGAAGTCACGGTCGTGCAGCGCCAGCCAGACGAGAGCTTCCTGGTCGAGACGAGCGCCGGCAAGCAGTTCAACGCGAAGGCAGTCGTCATCGCTGCCGGCGTGGGTTCCTTCCAGCCGCGGCCACTGCGCGCCGACGGCGTCGAGGAGTTCGAGGCTGGCTCGGTGCATTACCGCGTGCGCGACCCGCAGCAGTTCGCCGGCAAGCGCATCGCGATACTCGGCGGCGGCGATTCGGCGCTCGACTGGGTGCTCGAACTCGTCAATATCGCCGCGCGCGTCACGCTGATCCACCGGCGCGACGAATATCGCGCGATGCCTGTGTCCATCGAGAAAATGCGCACGCTGGCAGCGGCCGGGAAGATGGACGTCATCGAGAGTGCCAAGGTCACCGCGCTGAGCGGGGAAGGCGGGCAGCTCAAGGCGCTGACCGTCGATTCCAAGGATGGCTCATCGCAAGACGTCGAAGCGGAGCAGGTTCTCGTCTTCTTCGGGCTCGCGCCCAAGCTCGGCCCGATCGCCGACTGGGGGCTCGACATCAACCGCAAGACGATCAATGTCGATACCGAGAAGTTCGAGACGTCGCAGCCCGGCATCTACGCCGTGGGCGACATCAATTACTACCCGGGCAAGAAAAAACTGATCCTTTGCGGTTTCCACGAGGCGGCGCTCGCGGCGTTCGCCATCAAGCAGCGCATCGAACCGGACAAGAAGGTGCACCTGCAGTACACGACGACGAGCCCGGTCATGCACGAACGCCTGGGCGTGACCGACGAACATGCCGAGGAGGGTGACGCGAGTTCATAGGAGCCCGCCCTGCGGGCGAGCGCGCGGCGCTGTTCAGCGGCACGCGGCTCGCAACTCGGCCAGCGCCGCCTGGTAGCCCGCGAGATCGAAGCCGACCGTCACCGGCGCCTCCGAGTAGGGCGAAACCTCGACGGACAGAGACTCGCCGCTGCCGAGCAGGTCGAGGAGTCTCGGCGTGTCCGAGTCGGCCTTCGCGAGCGTAACCCGGTTCGACGCGTCCACGCCGAACTTGAGCCATTGCCGCTTGCCCTCGCCGACCTTGAAGCCGACCTCGGTGCTGAACGAGGAAATGAAGCGGCGCCAATCGACACGCACGCCGATGCCGTCGGGATCCCCGCTGCCGCAGTAGAGCTCCAGTGTCGGGTGCACGGTTTCGCGCCCGTTCTCGTCGAGGATCCCGTCGCCGGACACTAGTGCGAGCACAATCTCGGCGTAGCCGGTTTTGTCGACGCTGGCGAGGCTCCAGCCGCTGCCTTCGGCCAGAACCACGGCGGACGAAGTGAGGGCCAAGGCAGCCAATGCGGGTTTCAAATTCATTTCGTATCCGTCATTCGTCAGCGGGCTTGCGCGCCCCTGAGTGCGCCTTCGATCAGGTTCAGCGCCGCCCGCCGGCTGACGCCGTCCGGGTCGAGCGAGCCGGCCGGGGTCGATGCGATTCCCAGGGCTACGGTCTTCGGATTCTCGAACATCAGCGCGATCGCCTCCGCGAGGTCCCGGCTGGACGGCCCGTCGGGGACCGTGAGCCCGTGGCCGGGCACCTCGGCCGGGTCCAGTACATCCATGTCCACATGGACATAGATCAGCTCGACTCGTTCCGCGAGTCCGTCGAAGGTGCTGCGCAGGTTCTCCGACAGCTCGCGGATGTCCCTGACCGAAAACTGCTGTGCACCGTGTTCCTCGAAGCGCTGCGCCTCGAGCGGATCGAGGTCGCGGACGCCGCCCCAGACGATATCGCTCATCGGCAGCGGCTCCTCGAGGCCGGCCGTTTTCCTGAGGTTGTGCAGCGCATGCCCCGCGGCGACGGCTACCGGCATGCCCCCCAGCATGCCGGACAGCGTCGTCTCAGGCGTGTTGAAGTCGCCGTGCGCATCGATGAACACGAGCCCGACCCGGCGTTCGGTCCCGTCGGCGTCATACTTCAGCCCTGCCAGCATGCCGAGCAGGTCGTTGCAGTTCGCTTCGAGTCCTACCGTGATCGCGGCCTCGGCGCGGCCCTCGCGCAGCCTGTCGGCAAAGTTCCGGTTCGCCAGTGCCATGCGATTCCACTCGCCGTACTGGCGCTCCTGGGCCATGTCCAGGCGGATGTCCTGCACAGGGCGCAGCAACTCGCCGCCCCAGCCGGAGATCAGGCCTTCGAGGCCCGACGCGTGTATGTAATCCGGGTTGATCGACAACTCCGGTACGTTGCGGGAGCCACCATATGGATTCTTGATGATGTCGACCTTGAGCGGGTCCGCGCCGAGGGCCAGTGCCGGCGCGAGAACCAGCAATACGGCAAGAGTGTCGAGTCTGCGCATGGTGATCGTCCTCGATGTGTCGTTACTGGGCCGCGGGCTGTGCGGCAGGCGGCGTCAGCTGCGGATACCGGATGCCCAGCTGCTCCAGGTAGGTCGGATATTTCGACGGATCGTAATAGTATGCACGCTGCCGTTCCCGGAACTCTCCCATGATCGCTTCATTCTTCTCGATCGCGGGCGCGTCCTCGGGACCGACGAACGGCTCGTAGACCTCTCCCTGCAGCTGCTCGTTTCGGAAATAGCGCCAGGCGTCTTCGATCAGCGCCGAATTCTGCAGCAGGTCCAGCATCGTCGCCGCGATGACCTTGGCGCCGGCGGTCGCGCCCTTGTGGGCAATCGGCGTCGCCATCGCCATCGCGCTGGACCAGTGATGGAAGGTCATGCCGTCGACGTTGGACGGGAAGCGCAGCGTCACGGTCGGCACGTTCCATGAGACGTCGCCGATATCGTCCGAGCCGCCCGACACCGGCTCCTCGGCGGGCTCCTCCAGCGGCTCCAGTTCCGTTGCCAGGCCCTTGATCTCCTCGTTACCCATGAATTCCTGCAGTGCGCGCGCGAACAGCTGGTCGTCCTCGCTCCAGTCGGGCAAGCCGACTGCCTTGATATTGGCGTCCATCGCCAGCGCGATCGGCTTGTTGAAATGCCTCGGGTACGCAGCGCCGACGATGCGGCGAGTGACCGTCGTGTCGGTCATCATCGCCGCGCCCTCGGCCATGCGCTGCAGTGTCGCGAAGTTCTCGCGAATCTTGTCCGCGGTGATCTCGCGGATGAAATACCAGACGGTTGCGCGCGACGGCACGACGTTCGGCTGATCCCCGCCGTCCACGATGACGTAGTGCGAGCGCTGCAGCGGATGCAGGTGCTCGCGGCGGAAATTCCAGCCGACGTTCATCAGTTCGACCGCGTCCAGCGCGCTGCGGCCCTTCCACGGATCGCCTGCGCCATGCGCCGCCGTGCCCGCGAAGTTGTACTCGACCGACACGAGCCCCGTTCCTTCCGGGCGGCCCCAGCCGACCCGCAGGTTGTCCGAGACGTGCGTGAACAGCACCGCGTCGACGCCGGCGAAACGCCCGTCGCGTGCGAACCAGGCTTTCGTCGCGACGAGTTCCTCGGCGATACCGGGCCAGATGACGATCGTGCCCGGCAGGCCATCGCGCTCCATGATCGCCTTGACCGCCAGTGCGGCGACGATGTTGACGGCCTGGCCAGAGTTGTGGCCCTCGCCGTGGCCGGGTGCACCCTCGATCATCGGCTGACGGTAGGCGACACCCGGGAGCTGCGAGGACTTCGGGATGCCGTCCACGTCCGAGCCCAGCGCGATGACCGGGCGCCCGTTGCCCCAGCTGGCCCACCAGGCGCTCGGGATGCCCGATACGCCCTGCTCGACGCTGAAGCCGTTAACTTCGAGAATTCCGGCCAGGTAACGCTGCGTCTCGAATTCCTGGAACCCGAGTTCCGAGAAGGAGAACAGGCTGTCGACAATTTCCTGCGTCAGCTTCTGGTCCGCATCTATCCGGCCGGCCGCTTCCGCCTTCAGGCCCGTCAGCGGCGCGGCCGCGGCGGCCGCCGGCGCGCTGGTCGAAGCGGCGGGCGCGGCGTCGCCGCCTGCGACCGGCGCCTCCTGCGAGCAGGCAGCGGCAAGGCCGGCGAGGCAAAGGACGATCGTTCGTTTCATGGATTCCTCCGGTCGGTTGGTCAGTCGCCAGGGCGTCGCGAGTGCCGGATGATACCCCAGCGCGAACTGCGGAGGGCCCGGGCGAGACTCCCCCGGGCTAAATTGCAGGCGCGTCGGTCGCATGACATTATCGGTTGCCCGGCCTCACGCCGGGTCCGCGCGCAATACAACAAGTCGAAGCTCCGTGCGGCACGAGAGGGGAATGCATGAGGCAATACGCCGTCGCGGCACTTCTGGTTTCGCTGGCCGGCCCGGGCGTAGCGCTGGGCGCCGGAGAGCAGGTTTTCGGTGCGCACTGCGCGCGCTGCCATGCGCCGGTCGAGATATCACGCCGTGTCCGCGGCGACTGGGCCGGGCGCAGCGCGGGCCAGCTGTACGATCGTATCCGCCAGACGATGCCGGGCGAGTCGCCGGGATCGCTGACGGAATCGCAGTACCTCGATGCACTGGCTTACGTCCTGTCGATCTCGGACGTCGGCGCGCTCGGCGCGCCGCTGGACCGGCCGGGGCTGGACGGCTTCGTCATCGAGCCGCGCGAGAGCCCGGCAGGCGCGCCACCTGACGTCGAGTGGCAGCACTTCGGCGCAAACCTCGCTGCCAACCGCTACGTGCCCCTGTCCGATATCGACGCGAGCAACGCGGGGCGACTCGAGATCGCCTGGCGCTGGAAGGCGCAGAACTTCGGGCCCGTGCCCGAGATGCGCAATGTCTCGATGCCGATCATGCGCGACGGCAAGCTGTTCATAGGGGCCGGCTCGACGCGCAACGTCGTCGCGATCGACGCCGCCACGGGCCAGACGCTGTGGATGTGGCGGCCGGACGAGGGCGAGCGCTTCCTGCAGGCGGCGCGCAAGGACTCGGGCAAGGGTGTGTCGTATTACGTCGGCAGCGATGGCCGGCGTCGCGTCATCACGGTAACGCCCGGTTACTTCCTCGTCAGCCTCAACGCCGATACCGGGCTGCCGGATCCCGACTTCGGCGCCGGTGGCTGGGTCGACCTGACCGTCGGCATGCGTCGGGCGCCGGATCGCGAACTCGATGTCGGACTGACGTCGCCACCGCTGGTCGTCGGCGAGGTCATCGTCGTGGGCTCGGCACACGAGGTCAGTTTCCGGCCGCCGTCGAAGGCCAACGTGAAGGGCGACGTCCGCGGCTTCGACGCGAAGACCGGCGAATTGCTGTGGACCTTCCACACGATCCCGGAACCCGGCGAGCCGGGCTACGAAACCTGGCTCGACGGCTCTGCCGCGTACACCGGGAATGCCGGTGTCTGGGCGCCGATGTCGGCCGACCCGGAGCTGGGTCTTGTCTACCTGCCGGTGGAATCCGCGACCGGTGACCAGTACGGCGGCGACCGGCCGGGCGCGAACCTGTATGCGAGCAGCCTGGTGGCGGTGGATGCCAGGACCGGCGAGCGCCGCTGGCACTTCCAGCACACGCATCACGATATCTGGGACTGGGATACGCCGGCAGCACCGATACTCGCAGACCTGCCGGACGGGCGAACACTGGTCGTGCTGCTGACGAAGCAGGGTTTCGCCTTCGTCTTCGATCGCGCGACCGGCGAGCCGGTCTGGCCGATCGAGGAGCGGTCGGTGCCGGGCTCGGACGTGCCTGGAGAATGGGCGTCACCCACGCAGCCCTTCCCGACACGCCCCGCGCCGTTCGACCGGCAGGGAGTCAGCCGCACCGACCTGATCGATTTCACGCCCGAGATACGCGCGGCCGTCGAAGAACTGCTCCGGACCGTGCGCATCGGTCCGCTGTACACGCCGCCATCGCTGGCCGACGCGCCTGACGGCACGACCGGAACGCTCGCGCTGCCCTCGTCGGTAGGCGGGGCGAACTGGGAAGGAGGCGCGTACGACCCGACGAGCGGCCTCCTGTACGTGCCATCGATGACGATGGTGGTCCAGATGCAGCTCGTACATGACCCGGGGGCGTCGGACATACGCTATATCTCGGGGTCGCCGGCACCGCCGCGCGTTCTCGACATCCCGGTTGCCAAACCCCCGTGGGGAAGGATTACCTCGATCGACCTGGCAAGCGGCGAACATCGCTGGATGATCGCCAATGGCGACACGCCGGCGCGCATCGCGGCGCTGCCGGCGCTGGCAGGCGTCGACCTGCCGCGGACCGGCAAGCCGACGCGGGCGGGCCTGCTCGTCACCGATACGCTGCTGTTCGCGGGC
>JAOUIH010000013.1 GCA_029884165.1 Gammaproteobacteria bacterium
GAGCCG
Source organism: Gammaproteobacteria bacterium (assembly GCA_029884165.1). GTDB lineage: Bacteria > Pseudomonadota > Gammaproteobacteria > Steroidobacterales > Woeseiaceae > JAOUIH01. Next base: position 7 of record JAOUIH010000013.1, read on the forward strand.
ACATCTTCGATTACATCGAATGCTTCTACAACCCGCGGATGCGCAGTAGACTCGAACGAGAAACGAACAACGAAATCAGGCTAAACCAAACCGTCCGGGAAACCGGTGCCTAACCCGCTAGGCAAATGGATTTATTTGAATACATCCTGATCCTTACTTCCGTCATCTATGCGCTTGCGGTCGCCCAAGTGCTCTCCGGTGTCAGCCGCATTGCTCAATCAAGGATGAAGATCCGGGGCTTCCTGCCCCACAAGATCTGGATTTTCAATCTCTTTCTTTTCATCTTTCTCATTTGGTGGGCCACCTGGGAGTTTCGGGCAGTAAACTGGACCTTTCCCCAGTACGCATATCTACTCATCGCTCCAACGTTGCTGTTCTTCGTTTGCTCGCTGTTGACGCCGAAACATTTCGACGATGAGGAAAAAGATATTGAGGCGCATTTTAAGCGTATTCAGCGACCATTCTTTGCGACATACTTTTTCGCCGTTGTAGCAGTGATTATCGATGGGAATATCTTGTCGGATGAGCCCATCTGGCACAGCGGTCGCTATGGCCATTTGGTTTTGCTTGTTGCTTCGATATCGGGTTACTTTGCCTCCAGCCGCAACGGCCAAATTGCGGTAGCTCTCATTACTCTTGTAGCCCTGTTCGCGACGACGGCGGCACGTTTCTGGTTCCCAAGATGAACATCTGTCGGCTCTGGAAGCCCCTTAATGGGTCGAATCGGGGTCGAACCGAATTTTCCAACCTATGCAAAACTCGGGTTCGACCCAGGTTTACGCGCGGTCCATACTGTCGCTGAACCTGTGAAAAAGGACCGGTTTCGATGAAAATCTGGGTGGACGCAGACGCGTGTCCCGCCGTGATCAAGGAGATTCTCTACCGTGCGGCGAAGCGCACCGGCATCGACCTCGTGCTGGTGGCGAACCAGCCGCTGCGCACGCCGCCGGCGCCGAACATACGCACGTTGCAGGTTGGCTCCGGTTTCGACATCGCCGACAACGAGATCGTCCGGCGCGTGACGGCCGGCGATCTCGTGATCACCGCGGACATCCCGCTGGCGGCCGATGTCATCGCGAAGGGTGGGATGGCGTTGAATCCGCGCGGGGAGCTGTATTCCGCCGACGACATTCGCGCACGCCTGACGATGCGCGATTTCATGGATACCCTGCGCGCGAGCGGCATCAACACCGGCGGGCCGCCGGCGATCAGCCAGGCGGACCGCAAGAGCTTCGCCGACAACCTCGACCGCCTGCTCGCGCGGGCGGCGAAGAGCAGTTCGGCAGGCTAGCGAGCGCCGGTCAGGGGGAACCGTCGATCTCGTACTCGATGGCGTCGATGATCGCGAGCCTGCCCTGTCCGTCCGTCCCCAGCCGCAGCTCGTCGCCCACCGATTTCTTCAGCAGCGACCGGGCCAGCGGCGAGTCGATGTTGATGTCGCCGCGGGAGGGCTCGGCCTCGTCTTCGCCGACGATGCGGTAGCTGACCACCTCGCCCCGGTCGGTCGACAGCGTGACGCGCGCGCCGAAGAATACCTGCTCCGGCGCCTGCGCGTGCCGGACTACCTTGAGCACGGGCAGGCGCTTCTGGAGGTAGCGTATGCGCCGGTCGATGCCCGCGAGTTCCTTCTTCCGATACGTGTACTCGGCGTTCTCGGAGCGGTCACCCTCGGCGGCCGCCGCCGCGAGTGCCTGCACGACCTCGCGCCGCCGCATCCAGAGCGATTTCAGCTCGCCCTCGAGCGTCCTGTAACCGGGTGCCGTGATGTACGGCGAGCCGTGCCTGCGCGGCGGGCGCCAGCGGCCCATGTCAGTGCCGGTTGCCCGCCGGCTCGACCCGGGACCTGCGGACAGACCGCGTCACGGCGTCGGCTGCTGCGTGCCGCCAGGCGTCCTCGTCTCGCCCGGCCGCGTGAACAGGTCGTAGCCCTGCAACTCCGGATCGCGGCGGGCGGGGTCGTCGGGCACCGAGTCGGGCACGTGGATGCCGACTGCGTGCACGGGCCGGAGGTAATCCGTGAGCACCTGGCGGCCCCGCGCGGACTCGAAATACCAGTACGGCGGGAAGGCCATATCGGCGGGCCGCTCGGCCCAGTAGTCCGCATCGCCCCGGAAATGTTCCGGGCGAGTGTCCGCGTCGCCCATGTGCAGCACCGTGATGCCATCGGCAAGCGTCACGCGGAACGCGAGGTTCTCGACGTGTGTCTGCCGGTCCGGCCAGCCGGAGTGCGGTATCCGCACGGCCTCGACCCGCAGGCCGTCCGCATCGATCCTGATCGGCGGCTCGCCCGCCTCGAGTGCAAGCCCGGTGACCCGTGCCAGCATGGGGGCTGCCGCCTCCGGCAGGACCTCGCGCAACGCCGCGACCGCCTGCAGCGGCGCATACAGCCGCACGCCGGGCTGCGCCGCCAGGTAGTCGCGCATCAACGAGGCCGAAAAGTGGTCGCCGTGGTAATGGCTGACGAAGATCGCGTCGACGCCGTCGAACGGTGCGCGGCCGTCGAACAGCATCGCGCGCATGTCCGGCGGCAGCAGTTCGTACTGGCCGAACGTATTGTCGGCCAGCGGGTCGAACAGGATCTTGACCTCGCCCTGCGTAATCAGCAGGCCCTCGTTGCCCAGGTAGAGCGCGGACGCCGTTTCGGCCGCCGCGAGCCGGCCCGATGCCAGCAGCAGGAAGACGAAAGAGCGGGCGGCCGACATCGTTACGCGTCGCCGCGCCGGTAGCCGTCCAGCACCCCGCGCTCCAGCCGCGCGCCGACCTGCTGGATTACGCGCGTCGCGCACCAGGTGCCGAGCCGCGCGCACTCGGCGAGCGACTCGTTGTGCGCCCAGCCGTACAGGAACCCGGCCGTATAGGCGTCGCCCGCGCCGGTCGTATCGATGAGCTCGTCCACGGCGATCGATTTCTGGACGACCGTCTCGTCGCCGTTCACGACGACGGAACCCTGCGCCGAGCGCGTCATGACGAACAAATTGTCGAAATCCTCGATGGACGGCAGTACCTGCTCGAAGCTATCGACGCCGACCAGGGCCATGACCTCGTCCTCGTCGGCGAACACGATGTCCACGCCGTCCCTGACCGCAGCCACGAAGGCGTCGCGGTGCCGTTCGACGCAAAAGGAATCGGACAGGGACAGCGCGACCCGGGCAGATACCTGTCTCGCGATGCGGATCGCCTCGGCGGCCAGCGCGGGGCCCTCCGGTATGTCCCAGACATAGCCCTCCAGCAGGATCACCTCCGGTGTGCCGACCGTGCGCGGGTTGATATCGCCGACCGCCAGCTCCGTGCAGGCGCCGAGATAGGTCTGCATCGTGCGCTGGCCGTCGCTGCTGATCAGCACGTGGCTGCGGGCCGTCGGGGCGCCACCCCGGGCCGGCTCCAGGCGTACGTCGACCCCGAGCGAGCGCATGTCGTGCTGGAAGATGGCCCCGAGCTGGTCATTGCGCACCTTGCCGATATAGCTAGCCGCGCCGCCGAGGTTGGCAAAGCCAGCCACGGTATTCGCGACCGAGCCGCCGGACATCTCTGTCGCCGGGCCCATACGGCCGTAGATCTCGTGAGCCTTCGGCTCATCGATCAGGGTCATGGAGCCGCGCGGTGCGCCTATGCTCTGCAGGAACGCGTCATCCACGTGTGCGAGGATGTCGACAATGGCATTGCTGATGCCGAGAAGCTGTATTTTTTGGGTCATGGTCCGGGAGGTGGTGGCTGAAGTCGCGGCATAGCGTATCATTAGCGCCGACTTCGCGCCGAGAAGGAATTGCACATGAGGAAGTCGGCGAACTTCGTCATCCCGTTGTCGATCATCACCGCCTACTACGTCTTTTGGGTCGTCGCAATCGCGTTCGTACTGGACCGGTTTCCGATGATGCGCGAGCTGCTGCCCATAGGCGGCATCGGTGAGCTCGCGGGCCGCAACGCGGACAGCTTCGAGCCGATCTACACGATGGCCGAGGATACGGTGCTGGCGCCCAACGGCCCGTTGCGACTCATTTTCGCGTGCCTCGGCTCGGCGATATTGATCGTGCCCGTGTCCTGGGTTTATTTCATCACCAGTCGGACGAAGGAAGTCGACCAGTCGTTCGCGCAGACGATCGTGCTGATGCCGATAGTAGTCACCGGCATTGCGATGATCGTCATGAACAGCCTGGCGCTGGCGTTCAGTCTCGCCGGCGTTGTGGCGGCGGTGCGTTTCCGGTTCGCGCTGCGCGACCCGGCGCATGCGATGTACATATTTTCTGCGATCGGCATCGGGCTGGGGTCTGGTATCGGCTCGTTGGGCATCGCGGCCGTCATTTCCGGCGCGTTCGTCTATGCCAACCTGATCATCTGGAAGCTCGAGTACGGCAAGACGCTGTCTGGTGCGTTTTTCGCCATGCTGACGCGCCGCGACCGTGCCGAGGAAGACGTCTGAGTTGTCTCCGGTCGCTTCGCGAAGATTTGCCTTTGCGAGCGCGGCCTGCGTGATGCTCGCCGCCTGCAACGCGGACGTGCAGGAGGTGCCGGAGCTCGCACGGCGCTACGGGCTGGCCGGCGAGCCGGGCCGGCACTGGTCCCTGCCGGGCAAGCTCTACGAGATCTCCGGGTTGGCCCTGACCGGCGACGGGCGCCTGTTCGCCGTCAACGACGAGAGAGCCGTCATCTACGAAGTCGATTACCTGGCCGGCGGGCTGCGCAAGGCGTTTACGCTGGGCGACCCGGCTATCCGGGGCGACTTCGAAGGCATTGCCCATGACGGCACGCGCTTCTGGCTGGTCACCAGTGACGGCGACCTGTTCGCGGCCCCGGAAGGAGCTGACGGCGCGCGGGTCGAATACGAGCGGCAGGAAACCGGCTTCGGGAGGCGCTGCGAGATCGAGGGCCTGGCCTGGCACCGGGCTCGCCTGCTCGTATTGTGCAAAGCGACCCGCAGGGACGAGGAGCTCTCGGTCTACGCATGGGACAGCGAGGCGGCGATCGAGGACGAGAGCGCCGGCTTCGAACTGCCGGTCGCGGCCATTCTCGAACACCTCGGTATCGCCAGCCTGCATCCGTCCGGCCTGGCCGTCGACAGCGGCCGGGGCACGCTGTTGCTGATCGCGGCCCGGGAGCGCGTGCTGGTCGAGCTCGGGCCGGCCGGCGAATTCCTCGGGGCGATCGAGCTGCCCCTTGCAGGTCTGCACCCCCAGGCGGAAGGGATCGAGGTAACGGAAAGTGGTACATTGATCATCGCCGACGAGGGGGGCGGCGGGCGCGCGAGGCTCGCTGTATATTCGGCGGCGCCATTAACCAAACCAGAAGAAGAACAATGACGAAAACAGTCATGATCAGCGGGGAATCGGATCGCAGCATCCTGTTCGTGCACGGCAGGAGCTTCAAGCCGTCCGCCGGACCGTATCTCGAGATCCTTGCAGGCGCGGTGGCCGCGGGCGTGGAGGGCGACTACCCGGAATCCCTGTCGGCGCTGGCATCCGTCAGCAAGGCGCTGGCGTACTACGGCGACCTGACCAACGAGTTCCTGGCGGCGCAGGGCCAGGCTTACGACGAACAACTCGACGTCAGCGACATGCGCAATGTGCTGCATGAGCTCAGGGCGCTGGATCGCAAGAAGGGCTTCAGCGTGGCGCGCTACGACAAGCTGCCCGGCAAGTCCGCGGTCAGCGAGTTCGCGGCGAGCGTGCTGGCGCCGGTGCTGTCGGCCGTGGGCCTCGAGAAGCCGCTGGTATCGACCGCGACCAAGGACCTCGGGGAATACTGGAAAAGGGACAGCGACCTGGGCATCGGGATGCTCCGCCGCGTGCGCGACTGCATCTGCGCTGCGCTGGATGCCGACCAGCGTCTGCTGCTGGTATCGCACGGCACCGGTTCGATCCTGACCTGGGACGCGCTCTGGGACCTGTCGCACGATCCCGATTACGCACCGAAGTATGCAGATGCGAAGATCGACGTCTGGGTCACGCTGGGTTCTCCCCTCGGGGACTCGATGGTGCGCAAGCAACTGCGCGGCGCGGACAGGAAAGGGCGCGAGCGTTATCCGACCAACGTCCTCGCCTGGCACAACGTATCCGCCGAAGACGACTACATGTCGCACGACAGCACCTTGTCCGACGATTACAAGCCCATGCTGAAGCAGCGCCAGATAAGCAGTATCCGGGATTACCGTATCTACAACATGGCCGTGCGCTACGGGCGTTCGAACCCGCACAACGTGCTCGGCTACCTCGTCCACCCGAGAGTCGCGAAGATCGTCAACGATTGGCTGACGCAGTCATTCGGGCAGCCGGCTCACCGGTCCCTGCTCTAGCACGCTGTCGAAAAAGGGCGCCTTGCGCCAGCAGGGTGTTTTTCAACACCCTGCTAGAGGCAGTCCTCGATGAATTTCGCTTCGGCGGCGGCCGGGTCGGCGAGCAGTTCGTAGAAATCCTCGAGGAACTTCAGCGCGTATTTGCGCATGCTATCGCTCAGGCCTTCCTGCATCGTGACGAGGTCGAGGACGGCGTTCTGCTGCTCGCGGAACAGGGCGACCGTACTGCCGATCTCCGGGTTGACGCTGCAGTTGCCCCGGTAAAGCCGGGTCGTGACGCTCCGGATACGCATGTTCGGGCTCGGTTCGGCGTAGGGTGCGTTGACGAGTCCCGAGAAGTCGAAGTCGTAGGGGACCGGGAAATACTCTTCCTCGCCCCTCGTCAGCAGGATCGCATTGTGGCAGCAGGTCTCTTCCGGCGCGGCCTTGATCAGGGAAAAGTCGGTATTCGCGATCAGGAACTCGAAGACGGAGGCGATGGCCGCCTGCTTCGTATTCAAAGCCGTGTGCGCCGTGCTGTTGAAGTCGACCTTGCTGGCGTCCAGGCGCTCGGCCATGGCGTCTTCGTCCTCGATCAGGAAGCCGTATCGCTCGATCGCGTCGCCGCCCTTGTCCGTATCGACCCAGCTGATGCGCAACAGGCGAACCTGGAGCGCGTAGGGCGTGTGCAGCTGCAGGATCCTGTAGGCCAGGTACTCCTTCAGGACGTACTGCTCGTACTTGTCATTGCGCGGATGGCAGTGAGTGACGAGCTTCAGCTTGTCCTGAGAATCGAAGACCGTTCCGTCCACCTGCTTTTTCTGGAAATTCAGCCGTACAGGAGGGAACCAGCAGGTGTCCTTGCGGCGGCGGAAGTTGCCGCGCGTCCGGAACCCGATGTCGAGCACGATGCTGGCGCCGGCATCGTCGGTATAAGCCAGTTTGCCTTCGTAGTAATCGGTGTTGCTGCGCTCCGACGTCATCGTCGATAGCGGGCCTTCGATCCTTATGTGCAAAGCCTGCTGATCGGCGAACAGCGGCGCCCCGGCTGTGCCGTCCTGGGCAGACGCCCTGCCGGCGCCGGTCAGAGCGAGCAGGGCCAGCAGGGACAACGCGATCGACCGATTCGTCTGATTCATGGCGGGTCTTTCCGGTTTGCCGCTCAACATGGCGCGAGTTTAACATGGGGCCATACCACTGACCGGCGGTTCAGCCGCTGTTCACCCAGCCGGGCCGACACTGACATCGCCCCGCAAGGAAGGCCGGGATATGACTGCAGCAGACGCGTTAAAGTACTTCCGAATCAAAGCGTTGTGCGGCCTTGCGCTGTGCGCGCTGGCGTTCTCCCAGCCGGCGTTCGCGGATGGCTGGCGTTTCGATGGCATCGACCGGGTCATCGCCGTCAGCGATGTGCATGGGGCCTACGACGCCTTTGTGCGGACACTGCAGAATGCCGGTGTGCTGGATGCGGAGCTGGCCTGGGCGGCGAAGGACACGCATCTCGTGATCACCGGCGACCTGATGGACCGCGGCCCGGACTCGCGGCCCGTGATGGATCTGCTGATGCGGCTGGAGGGCGAGGCCGGTGCAGCCGGCGGCCAGGTCCACGTGCTGCTCGGCAACCACGAAGTCATGAACCTGGTCGGCGACCTGCGCTATGTGTCGGCCGGAGAGTACGCAGCGTTCCGGGATGACGAATCGGCCGAGCTGCGCGATCGCTGGTTCACTCTTTACCGGCAGTCGCATTCCAATGGCGACGAGGCGGGACTCAGGGCGAAGTTCGACGACGGCCGGCCCGCGGGCTTCTTCGCGCACCGCGCGGCGTTCGCGCCCGATGGCGAATACGGCCGCTGGCTGCTCGGCAAGCCGTTGCTCGTCGTCATCAACGATACGGCCTACGTGCACGGCGGGCTGTCTCCGCGCGTCGCCGAAATGGGCCTGGACGGCGTGAACGGGCTGATGAAGAACGAGGTCGGCGAGTATGCGCGCGCGATGAACATGCTGATGGCCGCGGGCCTGCTCGATCCAGTCGTGAATTTCTACGATCACGCCGAGGTCCTGGCCGCCATTCCGCCGTCCGATGACCGTTCGCCCGAGCTGGTCGCGGCAATCGAGACGGTCACGCGGCTCAGCGACGCCGCGATACACCAGCTCGATTCACCGCTCTGGTACCGGGGCAACGTCGGCTGCCCGGCGCCGATCGAGATCGACCGGCTGCAGCCGGTACTCGATCGCATCGGTGCCGACCGCGTCGTGATCGGCCACACGCCGACCGTCGGCCGGCAGGTGCTCTCGCGTTTCAACGGCAGGGTCGTCGAGATCGACACCGGCATGCTCAGCGACTATTACCATGGCAGCGGCAACGCTCTCCTGGTCGAAGGCGACCGGCTGCAGGTCATACGCGAGCGCGGCGCCGGCCCCTTGGCCGTGGCCGATCATCCGCGCCGCGTCGGACTGCGGGACGAGGACATCAGCGCCGAAGACATCGAGAGCATCATGGCGTCCGGGCAGGTGCTCGAGAGCGAGACCGTTGCCGGCGACGTCCGGCGCGTGAAACTCGCAGGGCCGGAGGGCAGCGTCCATGCGCTGTTCCGGCCCAATCCTCGCGATCGCGGTTTTGTGCCGGAACTGGCAGCCTACCGGCTGGACCGGCACCTCGAACTGGACATGGTGCCGGTGACGGTGTCGCGCCAGATCGACGGCCAGGACGGCACGCTGCAGTTCATCCCCGCAGCGACGATGACGGAAGCGCTGCGGGTCGAGCGTCGGCGCGGCAGTTCGGCCTGGTGCCCGCTGCCCGAGCAATGGAACGCGATGTACGTCTTCGACGTCCTCATACACAACGCCGGGCGCAGCCAGGACCAGATCATCTACAGCCAGGAAAGCTGGCAGCTGATGCTGTCAGGGCACGATCGCGCGTTCGAGGCCAGCCGCTCGCGGCCGCCATATCTCGGCAGTGTCGAACTCGTCATCGGTTCGGTCTGGCAGGACAAGCTGCGGTCCCTGGACGAGTCCCTCATCGAGGAACTGCTCGGTGACGTGCTCGACCGCCGGCGTCTCCGGGCGCTGGAGCAGCGCCGGGACGGGTTGTTGAAGGATGCCGGCGCCGGCCGCTGATCCGCCGAGCGACTCGGCACGCGCGCGCCGCCGGCCACGAATTATTTCCCACCGGGCCCTGGCGAAACGCCGGTAAGCCGCAGCGCGCGGCGGGACAACGCCTCAGTCGACGACGGCGATGCAGTCGATCTCGACGCGGGCGCCGAGAGCGAGTCCGTTTGCGCCGAAGGCGCTGCGCGCCGGCGGATTCTTGAAATATGTCCGGTAAACGTCGTTCATCGCGGGCCATTCGCTCATGTCGGCGAGGAACACCGTGCACTTGACGATCCGGTCCATCGACGAGCCGAACTGCTCGACGACGGCCTTGATGTTCTCCATCGTCTGGCGGGTCTCCGCCTGGATGCCGCCCGGAACGAGTTCGTTCTTGCCCGGCGCGTTGCCGAGGTTGCCGGAGATATAAAGCGTGTGATCGACCTGGACGGCCGACGAGAACGGCAGGCCGAGGTTCTCGGTGCCGGGCATGTTGTGATAAGTGATCCTGGGCACGTCATTCTCCGGTGCTTGCGCCTGGCAGGCCGATACCGCCAGCGCAGTAAACAAAAAGGCGATTGCGGGTAATCGCATTATCCGGTCCTCAGATCCGGTTTGCGCGTGCGGCCTGGGCGATATGTTCGGCTGCCCGGAACGCGAGCGCCATGATCGTCATCGTCGGCTGGCCGCGGCCCGAGGTCACCATGCTAGATCCGTCGCAGATGAACAGGTTCGCCACGTCGTGGCTGCGGTGGTAGCGGTCGACGACCGAACTCGACGGGTCGTCGCCCATGCGACAGGTGCCGAGCAGGTGCGCGCTGCCATTCTGCGCATGCACCGGGTTACTCCAGCGCTGCAACGCGCCCGCGGCATCCATCATCTGCTCCGCATATTTCTGCATGAACAGCGCGTTGGCCATGTCGTCGTCGTGATCGCGATAGGTGAAGCGCAGCGACGGCCGGCCCCATTTATCCTTATGGGTCGGATCCAGCGTTACGTTGTTCCGGTCCAGCGGCAACGAGGTCGCATTGCACGCAATCGTCATGCGGCGATTGAAGTCGTGTGCCAGCCGGTCCTTGTATTCCGCACCCCAGCGCTGGCCAGTCGGATTGTGCATCAGGCCGTACATGATGGGCGTTGCCGCCAGGAAAGGCCGCGCGTCGTAGCCGCCGCCGCCATAGAAACCGCGCGAGGGATCCGACTCGTAGTGATCGTGCACGATGCGCGTGCACTGGATGCTCTTCCAGTCGTTGAGCGGCTGCTCGAACACGCCGTGTACCAGCGCGTGTGCGTTGAACATCAGGTTGCGGCCGACGAATCCGCTCGAATTCGCCAGGCCGTTCGGGTGCTGCGGGTTGGCCGACATCAGCAGCAGTCGCGAGGTCTCGGCCCCATTCGCCGATACGATCACCGCGCGCGCCTTCTGTCCGCGCTGGTTTCCCTCCGGATCGATGTACTCGACCTCGTCGACCCGGCCTTCGGTTCCCAGCTTGAGGTTGTAGACAGCGCACTCGGCGCGTATCTCGCAGTTGCCGCTGGCAAGAGCCTGCGGAATCATTGCGACCAGCGTGGACGACTTGGCGCCGACTTCGCAGCCGAAGCCCATGCAATAGCCGCAATGAATGCAGGCGGCGCGGCCGTTGTGAGGCTGGGACAGGATCGCGACCGGGGCCGGCTGCGGGTGCAGCCCGATTGCCTTCGCGCCCTTCTCGAGCAGCGCTCCCGAGGACTTGATCGGCATCGGCGGCACCGGGAATGGCTTCGAGCGCGGCGAGTCGAAGGGCCCCGGTGCGCCGGAGACGCCGATTTCCCAGTCGACCCTGGTGTAATAGGGCTCGAGTTCCTCGTAGCTGATCGGCCAGTCCGCGAAGTTCGTGCCGCTGATCTGGCCCAGCGCGCTGCGTTCCCTGAAGTCGATCTCGCGGAGCCGCCAGAAGTTGGCGCTGAAGTGAACGCTGGTGCCGCCGACGCCCTGGACGTAATCGCCCGGCGCGCCGCCGCCCTGCGGAACCTCGGCGACCTTGGATTCGTCGTCTCGGAAGGTCTGCTTGTCGACCTCCGGCGGGCCGCCGTTGAGCTCGCCTTGCAGCAGCACCGCGAACTCGTCGTGGCTGAAGTCCGACGCCTGCCGGAACGGCCCCTGTTCCAGCACGACGACGCTGAAGCCGGCCGTGGACAGCTCTTTCGCGAGTATGCCGCCGGCCGAACCGGAGCCGACGATGACGAAGTCGACGGTCTCGTCGAGCGCAAATGTCGTCATGTTGTCAGTCGCCATTCTGTTCGCTCCGGACGAATTCCGCATCGTAGTAACCGAAGGGCGGGCTCCAGGCGCCATGTCCCTCGAAGCCGATCAGCTTCCAGCCGACGTTGTCGCGATTGCCGCCGTAGGAACTCATCGCGAAGAAGCCCATGATCGTCAGCGCGCGGGTGAGTTCGAAGAACGCATTGCGGTCGTGGGTTTCCAGGTAGCTGTCCTGCTCGGCTTCGTCGAGGTCCGAGAAGCGCTCGGCGCCCGGATACGCCGCCGCGACGTCCGCCTGGAATTCCTGCAGGGCGCCGCCCAGCATTCCATGCGCCCATTGCAGCGGGCCGCCGAGGACCTTGTCCATGAAATACAGGACGCCGGCCTCGCGCGCGCCGGGCGTGTCCGTCGTAGGCAGGATGCGGGCGGACAGGGCGTCGAGCTCGCGGGCTTCGGCGGCGCCGAGCGTCGTGAAAGCTTCGCCTGCGTCGCGGGCCGAGCAGGCTGCGCCCGCCGCCGCCATGATGGCTGGCGTGCCGAGCCTGATGAGCGAACTGCCCGCGAGCGTGCCCGAGGCGCATACGAAATCGCGCCGGTTGATCGATTCGACCGTCATTGAGCTCCCCCAGGAGGTGTTTCCTGGGAAGGCAAAGTAGCACAGGACCTGCGCCAAGTCCCCAAACAGTCGCGGGGCGTCGCATCGCCCGACTGTTATATGATTGCGGTAGCGGACAGGCCGGGAGATATGGATGGGGCGGCTGACGACACACGTTCTCGACACGGCCAGCGGGCGGCCCGGGGCGGGCATCGAGGTCCGGCTCTACTCGACCGGGAGCGATCGCCGGCTGGTCGCGACCGCTCGCACCAACGCCGACGGGCGTACCGACGGGCCGCTGCTCGAGGGTGCGGCGCTCGGCAGCGGCACTTATGAACTCGAATTCCTGGTCGGCCCGTATTTCGAGGACTCCGGAGCCGAGCTGTCGGATCCGCCGTTTCTCGATACCGTCGTCATTCGCGTCGGTCTCGAGGCCGGTCGGCACTACCACGTGCCGCTGCTGGTCTCCCCCTGGGGCTACACGACCTACCGCGGCAGTTGAGGCGGCCGCGTACCCGGATGGCGGCCGTCGACACCACAGCGGAGGGAGCAGGCACCGTCAGGTTCGTCCTCGACGGCGAGATCGTCGAGCTCCACGATGTCGATCCCAATCGCACGCTGCTGCAGTGGCTGCGCGACGATCTGCGCCGCACCGGCACAAAGGAGGGCTGCGCGGAAGGCGACTGCGGCGCATGCACCGTCGTCGTCGGCGAACTCGATCGCGACGATTCGACGATCCGGCTCCGGGCGGTCAATTCGTGCATTCGATTCCTCGCTACGCTCGACGGCAAGGAACTCATCACGGTCGAGAGCCTCAGGGACGCGGACGGCTCGCTGCACCCGGTGCAGCAGGCGCTGGTCGAGAACCACGGCTCGCAGTGCGGCTTCTGCACGCCGGGCTTCGTCATGTCGCTCCTCGCCCTGTTCAAGAACGCCGACAGGCCGGGCCGGATCGAGATCGACGACGCGCTGGCCGGCAACCTCTGCCGCTGCACCGGTTACCGCCCGATCGTCGCGGCGGCCACGCGCATGTACCAACTGGCGGACCCTGCGGACGCCGACTGGTTGCGCCGGCCTGGCCGGCCGGGCGAGGCGCCGCCGGCGGATCGCCTCGAACGGCTGCGCTCCATCGCACGCGAGCAGGCGACCTGTGTCGGCTCGGGCGACCACCGCCTGTACGCGCCCCGGGACGCCGGCGAACTCGCGACTCTGCTCGCGGCGCACCCGTCGGCGCTGCTGCTGGCCGGCGGCACCGACGCCGCGCTCCAGGTCACGAAGCAGCTGCGGGAATTCGAAACGATAATCTACACCGGCAATGTCGCCGAGCTGCTGTGTATCGAAAACGGGCCGGACGGCATCGAGATCGGCGCGGCGGTGACGCTTGCGGATGCGGTCCCTGTCATCGTCGGGCACTACCCGGAGCTGGAGGAGCTGTTCCTGCGTTTCGCATCGCCGCCGATACGCAATGCGGCGACGCTCGGCGGCAACGTCGCGAATGCCTCCCCGATCGGTGACTCGATGCCCGCGCTGCTGGTGCTCGACTGCGAACTGAGCTTGCAGGGTGCCGCCGGTACGCGTGTGTTGCCGCTAGCGGAGTTCTATCTCGGCTATCGCAAGACGGCGCTGCAGCCCGGTGAATTCCTGCGCAGCATTCGCATCCCGGCGCGATCCGCGGGCGATCTCGTGAAGAGTTACAAGGTGTCGAAGCGTTTCGACCAGGACATATCCGCTGTCTGCGGCGCGTTTCGCCTGCGATTTTCCGGCGATCGAGTAACGGAGGCGCGCGTGGCCTATGGCGGCATGGCTGCGACCCCGGCGCGCGCGCTCGATTGCGAGTCGGCACTCGCCGGCGCGGTCTTCGACGAGGCGGCCGTCGAGCAGGCGATGCAGGCGCTGGCGCGCGACTACGAACCGATCAGCGACATGCGCGCGAGCGCGGCATACCGCATGCGCATCGCAGCGAACCTGTTGCGCAGGCTTTACCTGGAATACAGCGGCAATGCGGCCGTCGGAGTCTACGCCCATGGCCGCGGCTGATACCGACAGGCGGCGCATAAGGGGCGGTGTCGGCGAGGCCGTGCCGCACGACAGCGCGCACCTGCACGTTGCGGGCGAGGCCACGTATACCGACGACATCATCGAGCCGCGCGGGCTGCTGCATCTCGCGGTCGGCATGAGCTCGAAAGCCCATGCCAGGGTCAGGCGGCTCGACCTGGACGCCGTGCGTGCGAGTCCGGGCGTCGTCGACGTGATGACGGCGGCGGATATCCCCGGCGAGAACAATTGCGGACCGGTCGTGCACGACGATCCGATCCTCGCGCCCGGGCTGGTCGAGTATGCCGGCCAGGCGCTGTTCGCCGTCGCGGCCCGGACGTACGAGCAGGCGCGCAGGGCCGCGCGGCTCGCCGTCGTCGAGTACGAGGAGCTCGAAGCAGTCCTCGATCCGCTGACTGCCCTTGCGAAGGGTTCGTTCGTGCTGCCGAGCGAGACGCTGGCCCGCGGCGACAGCCGGGCAGCGATCGATGCCGCGCCTCGCCGGCTCGCCGGCCGGACCCGCGTCGGTGGCCAGGATCATTTCTACCTCGAGGGACAGGTCGCGATGGCGGTGCCGCGCGAGGGCGGCGACTTGTACGTCCACAGCTCGACCCAGCACCCGGGCGAGGTACAGCTGCTGGTCGCTCGCGCCATCGGCCGCGAGGCGAAGGACGTCGTGGTCGAATGCCGCCGGATGGGCGGCGGCTTCGGCGGCAAGGAGAGCCAGCCCGCGTTGATCGCCTGCATCGCGGCCCTGATGGCGCAGCGGAGCGGCCTGCCGTGCAAGCTCAGGCTGGATCGCGATGACGACATGCTGATGACCGGCAAGCGCCACGACTTCGTCATCGACTACGAGGTCGGCTTCGACGACACGGGCCGCATCGAGGGAATCGAGTTCATGTTCGCGGCGCGCTGCGGCATGTCGGCCGACCTGTCGGGCGCGATCAACGACCGGACGATGTTCCACTGCGACAATGCCTACTACCTGCCGAACGTCACGATCGTCTCGCATCGCTGCAAGACGAATACGGTGTCAAACACCGCGTTCCGCGGTTTCGGCGGGCCGCAGGGCATGTACGCGATCGAGTACGTCATCGACGAGATCGCGCGTACGCTCGGCAGGGATCCGCTCGACGTTCGCCGCCGGAACTTTTACGGCACCGGCGAGCGGGACGTGACCCCGTATCTGCAGAAGCTCGAGGACAACGTCCTGGACGAGATCGTCGACGAGCTTGCGACGACCGCGGACTACGCGGCGCGCCGCGAAGAGATCCGCCTCTACAACGCAAGCAGCCCGGTGTTGAAGCGCGGCATTGCGCTGACGCCGGTCAAGTTCGGCATCTCCTTCACGGCGACTCACCTGAACCAGGCCGGTGCGCTGGTCAACGTGTACACCGACGGCACCGTGCATCTCAATCACGGCGGTACCGAGATGGGCCAGGGTCTGTTCACGAAAGTTGCGCAGGTCGTCGCCGAGGAACTCAGCATCGATCTCGACCGCATCAAGATCACCGCGTCGGATACCAGCAAGGTGCCGAACGCGTCGGCTACGGCCGCATCGGCCGGGTCGGACCTGAACGGCAAGGCCGCGCAGGCCGCCGCCCGCAAGATCCGCAAGCGGCTGGTCCGATTCGCCGCCAGGCACTTCGGCGTAGCCAGGGACGACGTGCGCTTCGAAAGGAACCGCCTGCGCGTAAACGGGCAGCTCATCCCATGGGAGGAACTCGTCCGGCTGGCCTGGTTCAACCGCGTGGCGCTGTCGGCGACCGGTTACTACAGGACGCCCCGGATCAATTACGATCGCAAGACCTTCAGCGGCCGGCCGTTCTTCTACTTCGCCTACGGCGCCGCGGTATCCGAGGTCATCGTCGACACGCTGACCGGCGAACACCGGCTGCTCCGGGTCGACATCCTGCACGACTGCGGCGCGTCGCTGAACCCGGCCATCGACCTCGGCCAGGTCGAGGGCGGCTTCGTGCAGGGCGCCGGCTGGCTGACCTCGGAGGAGCTCTGCTGGAGCGAACGCGGCGAGCTTACGACGCATGCGCCATCGACCTACAAGATCCCGACCAGCTCGGACCTCGCGCCGGACTTTCGCGTGCGCATGCTCGAGTCCGGGCGCAACCGCGAAAAGACGATCTATCGTTCGAAAGCTGTCGGCGAGCCGCCCTTGATGCTCGCGCTGTCGGTGTTCCACGCGATACGCGATGCCCTGTCCGACGGGCGGGGCAGGCCGGCGCTGCACGCTCCGGCGACGCCCGAAGCCGTGCTGCTGGCCGCGACCGGGGGCGGGCATGACTGAATGGCTCGGGGACGCGCTGGCGCTTGCCCGCGACGGGCGCCGTGCAGTGCTGGTGACGGTGGCGGCCGTCCGCGGGTCGGCGCCGCGCGAAATCGGCGCGCGGATGCTCGTGACCGACGCTGAGACGGTCGGCACCATAGGCGGCGGCCAGCTCGAATACCGCTGTGCGGAAATTGCCTGCGATGCGCTGCGGCAGCCGGGTACGGCGCGCCTGCGCCGTTTCCCGCTGGGCGCGGATTGCGGACAGTGCTGCGGCGGCGTGGTCGACGTGCTGTTCGAGCCGCTCGACGGATCGGCCGCGTGGCTTGCCGCCGCCGGTCGGCTCCGGTCCGAGGGCACACCCTGTGCGCTGCTCGCGCGCTTCGACGGCAATGGCCTGGCGCACGCCGTGGTAACGGCGAGCGGCGTAGTCGCGGGCGATTGGGCGGCATGGCCAGACGCGGCAACGCTCGCGCTGGCGCGCAGGTCACTGTCCGAACGGCGGACGATGTGCAACCGGCTGGCGAGCGGCATAGTGCTGGTCGAGCCGCTGGCGCACAGCGATTTCGTGATCGCGGTCTTTGGCGCCGGTCACGTGGGCGCAGCGACTGTCGGCGTACTGGCGACGCTCGACGCGAGCATTCGCTGGATCGACTCACGGCGCGAATTCCTGCCCGCGCGCGTGCCCTGCAACGTGCAGACGCTGTGGAGCGATGCGCCCGCCCGCGAGGTGGCGGCGCTGCCGCCCGGTGCATACTGCCTAGTCATGACCCACAGCCATCCGCTGGACCTCGAGATCTGCGGCCGGGTGCTGGAGCGTGGCGACCTGGCCTACCTCGGGCTGATCGGCTCACGCTCGAAGCGGCGGCGCTTCGAACAGCGGCTGGCCGCCGCCGGGTACACTCGACTCGAGCGCCTGACCTGCCCGATCGGGATCGCCGGCGTCACGGGCAAGGCGCCGTCCGAAATCGCGATCGCGACGGCCGCCGAGTTGCTCAAGCTGCGTGGCGAGCGGCAGGCAGCGGCCGCGGCGCCGATCGCAGACCTGGGCCCGTTCGCGGGCAGGAGAGCCTGAACGATGGAAGCATACCTGGCCGACTGGCTGAACCTGCTGGCTCGCTGGCTGCATTTCGTGACCGGCATCGCGTGGATCGGCTCGTCGTTCTATTTCATCTGGCTCGATAACCATCTCGAGGCGCCGGCGGAGCCGGCCGACGGGGACAAGGGCGTCGGCGGGGAACTCTGGGCCGTGCACGGCGGCGGCTTCTACCATGCGCAGAAATACCGGGTTGCGCCAACGCGGCTGCCGGCGACCTTGCACTGGTTCAAATGGGAGGCTTACACGACCTGGCTGTCCGGCATGTTCATGCTCGCGCTCGTCTACTGGTACGGCGCGGACGTGTACCTGGTCGATCGCCAGGTCGCGGACCTGTCAGGAACGGTCGCGATCGGCAGCGCGATCGCGCTGCTTGCCGGCGGCTGGTTCGTCTACGACCTGCTGTGCCGGTCGCCGCTGGGCTCGCGCGAGGGGCCCCTCGCGGCCGTGCTGTTCGTGCTGGTTGCGCTGCTCGCCTGGGGCGTCTGCCAGCTCTACGGCGGGCGCGGCGCCTACATGCACTTCGGGGCGGTCCTCGGCACGATCATGGTGGCGAACGTTTTCTTCGTGATCATTCCCGGGCAACGCGCGATGGTCGACGCCGCTGCGCGGGGTGAAGTGCCGGACCCGACGCCCGGCATCAAGGGGAAGCAGCGCTCGGTCCACAACACCTATTTCACATTGCCCGTGCTGTTCGTCATGACCAGCAGCCACTATTCGATGACCTGGGGACACGAGTACAACTGGGCGATCCTGATCGCGATTTCGCTGGCGGGTGCGCTGATCAGGACCTGGTTCGTCGCGCGCCACAAGGGAGCCGCATCGCCCGCGACGATCGTCATCGCGGTCGCCCTGCTGCTCGCCGTAGCGGCTGCGATCGCGCCGCGATCGCGGGCAGCCGATGCTGCCGCTGCGACGGGCGCCACGATACGTGACGTCCGCGTGGTGATCGAGCACCGTTGCGTGACCTGCCACTCCGAGTCGCCCAGCTTCGCGGCATTTCCCGCACCGCCCGGCGGCGTCGTGTTCGACAACGACGAGCAGATACTCGCCGAGGCGGGCCGCATCCACCAGCAGGCGGTCCTGACGCGGGCGATGCCCATCGGCAACCTGACGGAGATGACGGACGACGAGCGGGCGCTGATCGACGCCTGGTACGGTTCGCTGGCAAGCTCGGATGAAGACTGAGCGGAAGCTGTCGCGCGCCGAGTTCGTCCGCCGCTACGGCGGCGTCTACGAGCACTCGCCGTGGGTTGCCGAAGCCGCCTGGGAGCGTGGCGGCGGCGGGGTCGGGGCGGGTGAACTCCGCGGACTGCTCGCGTCCTGCGTCGACAGCGCGGACGATGACGCGAAACTCGCGCTGATCTGCGCCCATCCGGACCTGGCGGGGCGCGCGGCGGTACGCGGGGAACTCACGGCGGACTCGGCCGGCGAACAGGCGAGCGCCGGCATCGATCGGTGCACGCCGGAGGAGTTCGAGCGGTTCCGGCAGTTGAACGACGCATACAGGGAGAAATTCGGCTTCCCGTTCGTCATGGCCGTGCGACACTCGAGCCGCCAGCAGATACTGGCCGCATTCGAACGCCGCTTGCGCAACGAGGCGCCGGCCGAGATGCGGACGGCGCTGCGGGAAATACACGAGATCGCGCGGCTGCGCCTCGAAGCAATGGCCGATGTGAACTGACGGAGCACCATGAGCGCCAATCGCAACAACCCGTTTTACCAGTGGGTGCGGCTGGAGCAGCCGCGCCTCGGCACGCGCGTCGTCTGGGCGAACGACGAATTCTTCGGTGCGAAGGAGCGCCTCATCGAGCCGACCGAGCCCGTCTTCATCCCCGACAAATACGACGAGCACGGTAAATGGATGGACGGCTGGGAGACCCGCCGCCGCCGCGAACCCGGACACGACAGCTCTGTGGTCCGGCTCGGCGTGCCGGGGGTGATACGCGGTCTCGAAATCGACACTCGCCACTTCACCGGCAATTACCCGCCGCAGGCGCTGGTCGAAGCCTGCCAGGACGACTCGGACGTGCCGGCCGAATCCGCCTGGCGGCCGCTGACACCGATGATCGACCTGGCCGGCAACTCGCAACGTTTCGTCAACGTCGACAGCGGGCACGTGTTTACGCACGTGCGCCTGAACATCTTCCCCGACGGCGGCGTCGCGAGGCTCAGGATCTATGGCGAGGTGCGCCCCGACTGGTCGCGTATCGACCCTCGTGAGCGCATCGATCTCTTCGCGCTCGAAAACGGCGGCCGGGCACTGCTGTGCAATGACGAGCACTTCGGCAGCATGCACAACCTGAACCTGCCGGGACGCGGCGTGAACATGGGTGACGGCTGGGAAACGGCGCGCCGCCGCAGGCCCGGCAATGACTGGGTAATCGTCGCGCTCGGGCACGCCGGCACGATCGAGGAAGTCGAGATCGACACCGCGCACTTCAAGGGCAACTACCCGGACCGTGCGAAACTGCAGGCCGGCAGGCCCGGCGATCTCGCGCCGGCGACGCTCGCAGCCGAGAGCGAGCATTGGCCGGTCCTGCTGCCCGAGACCAGGCTCGGACCGGATGCGCGCCAGCTATGCCGCGATCTTGCGCCGCTCGGCGCCGTGACCCACGTGCGCCTGTCGATATTCCCGGATGGCGGCGTCAGCCGTCTGCGCCTGTTCGGTTACCTGGAGCGGAAGTCATGAACGGAAGAAAACTCGTCGCGGTACCGATCACGCCGGAGCGTTTTGCACCCTTCGGGCAGGTGATCGGCACGCTGCCGGAACGGCGCCAGGCGATGAACGCAGCGCGCTTCGAGCGCTTCGACCACCTGGCAAGCATCGACATCGAAGCGGCGGACGATGGCCGGCCGACGCTCAGCATCGCACGCGCGCGGATCGCGACAGCGCTCCCGTACCGCGTCGACATGGTGGAGCGCCACCCGCTCGGCAGCCAGGCATTCATCCCGCTGGCCGCTTTCCGCTTCGTGGTCGTCGTCGGCAGGCCGGGCGAGTCGGTCGAGGCCGGCGACCTGCAGGCCTTCGTGACGAACGGGCACCAGGGCGTCAATTACAACCGCGGCACCTGGCACATGCCGTTGATCGCGCTCGAAGCCGGCAACGAATTTCTCGTCGTCGACCGCGCTGGCGGCGGCAACAATTGCGAGGAGCACGTACTCGCCGAGCCACTGACGCTCTGCCTCGAGTGAACCGGATGGCGGACACCCGGGCCTATCGCGCGTCTATCCTCCACTGCGTCGACGATCCGGCGGTCGCTGGCGCAGCAGCGGTCGAATCCTTCGAGGACGGCCTGCTGCTGGTCGACGGCGGCCGAATCGAGGCAGTCGGGCCGGCCGACGCGCTCCTTCGCCGGATCGGGCCGGATGTGCCCGTTACCGACTACAGCGGCCGGCTGCTCGTGCCGGGCCTCATCGACTGCCACGTGCATTATCCGCAGGTGGACATGATCGCGTCCTGGGGCGCGCGGCTCCTCGACTGGTTGCAATCCTATGCTTACCCGGCGGAGAGGCGTTACGCCGATCCCGAGTACGCCCGTGCGGCGGCGGATTTTTTCGCCGGCGAACTCCTGAAGAACGGCACGACCACGGCACTTGTCTTCGCGAGCGTCCACCGGGTTTCCGCCGAGGCGATGTTCGAGGCGGCCCGGCGCCGCAACATGCGCCTGGTGACCGGCAAGGTCGCGATGGACACGGCATGCCCGCCCGACCTCCGCGACTCGGCGGAAGCTGCGTATCGCGACAGCCGGGAACTCATCGAGCGCTGGCACGGTGTCGACCGGCTCGGCTACGCGATCACGCCGCGCTTCGCGCTGACCTCGTCGCAGCAGCAACTCGAAGCGCTGGGACGACTCGCGCGGGAATTCCCGGACGTGCACGTGCACAGCCATCTCGCCGAACAGCGCGACGAAGTCGAGGCCGTGCTGCGCGGTCACCCCGGCAGCCGCAGCTACCTGGACGTCTACGGTCGCCACGGCCTGCTGCGCGAGCGCTCGGTGTTCGCCCACTGCCTGTACCTCGACGATGCGGATCGCCGTGAACTCGCGAGCTCGGGCGGCGCGATAGCTTTTTGCCCGGGATCGAATCTGTTCCTCGGCAGCGGCCTGTTCGATCTCGCGGCGGCCGACGGCGCCGCCATCCGGACCGGCATAGGCAGCGACGTCGGCGCCGGCACCAGCCTGTCGCTGCTGCAGAACCTCGGCGAGGCCTACAAGGTGCTGCAGCTCAAGGGCCAGTCCCTGACGCCGTGGAAGGCGCTGCATCTGGCGACGCTCGGTGCCGCGCGCGCGCTCCGGCTGGAAGACCGGATCGGCAACTTCGCGCGCGGACGTGAGGCCGATTTCGTCGTGCTCGATCCGGCGGCAACGCCGCTGCTCGCGCGGCGCAATTCGACGGCGCGCGACCTGGCGGAACGATTCTTCGCACTCATGATGCTCGGCGACGAGAGAGCCGTTGCGGCGACGTACCTGCTGGGACGCTGCGCCTGGCGGCGCAACTGAGTGCTCAGCGACCCGCTGCGAGCTTGCGCAAGCGATCGATGACCGGCGCGAGTTCCGGCTTGTGCTGCTCGAGTTCGTCGACCGTGAGTCCCGACAGCTCGTAGGGAAGCACCAGCCAGTCATCCGTCCGGTGCACGTAATAATCCGGCTCGCGCAGCGTGCGCGAGCTCGGCCGGTACCACACGGTCGCGATGCGTATGTCCCGCGGCAGGTTGCGGCGGGTCTTGCGGGCCAGCTGGTCGATGACTGCGCGGACGCTCGAACCGGTGCTGTAGACGTCGTCGACGATCAGCAGCGAGTGATCTGCGCAGATCGTCTCCAGCAGGTACTGCAATCCGTGGACCCGGATCGAGTCGGCTTTGTCGATCATCGCCGTGTAATGCTGCTGGCCGCTGTAGGACGTCCGGATCGCTATGTGGTCGGTCGGCACGCCCAGGTGGTCGAGCCCTTCCTGCACGGCGATGCCGACGGCACTGCCGCCCCGCCACAGGCCGACCAGGAAATCAGGCCTGAACCCGGCCGCGTGGATCCTGCGCGCGAGGCGAAAGGCATCCAGCAGCAAGTCGTCGGCGGAGATGAAGCGCTTGTCCATTTGTTTTATTAAGAATATCGAAGCTGCGCTAGTATATGCGCCTCGCGGGCCGGCCGCATACCACGAACGACAAACGCCGGGCGCGCATAGCGGAGCGCAAGAATGAAAAAGACGGTGCTGACGGCCCAGGGGCTCCTGCAGGATTCCTTCCGGCTCGGCGTCAAGATCCTGGAGAGCGGCTTCGAGCCGACCATGATCATCGCCATCTGGCGCGGTGGCACACCGGTCGGCATGGCGGTCCAGGAGATCCTGGCATACTGTGGCGTCGAGGCCGATCACATCGCCATACGCACTTCGTCCTACGAGGCCGTCGATAAGCGCGGCGCGGTCGCCGTCCATGGCCTGAATTACATCATCAAGAAGGTCTGCTACGAGGACCGGCTGCTGATCGTCGACGACGTATTCGACACGGGTAACACGTTCAAGGCGGTGCTGGAGGAATTGAAGCGCAAGGCGCGCGCAAATACGCCGGCCGACATACGTATCGCCGCTCCCTGGTACAAACCGAGCCGCAACCAGACGGACCTGGTGCCGGACTATTACCTGCACGAGACCTCCGAATGGCTCGTGTTCCCGCACGAGCTCGACGCGCTGACGCCGGAGGAAACCCGCGAGCTGCGGCCGGAACTCTACGAGATCATGCACGCGCCACGTGCGGGCGCGGCCTGACCGGGGCATCGCATGCGGCGCATATGCGTCTATTGCGGGTCGGCTCCGGGGAACCGCGGCGAGTACGCGGAGGCGGCCATCGGGCTCGCTGCAGAGCTGGTCCGGCGCGGTATCGGTCTGGTCTATGGCGGATCTTCGAAGGGCATCATGGGCGTACTCGCCGACGCCGTGCTGGAGCGCGGCGGTTCGGCCGTCGGCGTGATGCCACACTCCCTGGTGCAGAAGGAGATCGCCCACTCGGGCCTCACGGAGCTGCACGTCACGGCGACGATGCACGAGCGTAAGGCGCTGATGGCCGACATGGCCGACGGATTCATCGCAATGCCCGGCGGATTCGGGACGCTGGAGGAGATCGTCGAGGTGCTTACCTGGGGGCAGCTTCGGTTCCACGCCAAGCCCTGCGGTCTGCTGAACGTCGCCGGCTATTACGATCGATTCCTGGCGTTCGTCGGGCACGCAACCAACGAAGGTTTCGTGCGCGAAGGGCACCGGGAGATGCTGCTCGTCGCCGCCCTGCCGGCGGTACTCCTGGACAAATTCGCATCCTACTCGGCGCCCGAACTCCGGAAGTGGGTCGATTGAATCGGTCGTCAGGCCGGCAGCCCGGCGAATAACCGCCTGCTAGAACTGCAGACGCAGCGTGCCCCTGGCCGGGTGGCGGAGGTTGGCGGCCTGCAGCGAGTAACGTATGCCGAGGCGTCTGCCCTCGAGCCCGTGCCCTACACATACCCTGAGCGGCAACGTGAATGCCTCGACCAGCGTATCGGCCCCGATCTCGCCGAGCGTGCTCGTCACCAGCGCCGAGTCGTCGCGCAGGCTGACGGCCGGGTAGTCGGCCTGCTCAGTGGAGCTGCGCTCCACGAAGCGGCCGTCGCGCAGGAGCTGCGGCAGGCGGCTCGCGACGTGGAACGAGTTGTGGTTCGGCATGATCAGCGAAAGCGAGACGTCCCGTAATGCGTCGTCCCCCTGGTTGTAGACGACGACCTGCAGTTCGCTCGCGTTTTCCTCGAACAGGTAGTGCTCGTCTTCGTCACGGTATTTCCGCTGGATTTCCGCCATTTCCTGCATGAGTTCCGACGGTGAGCGTGACTCGTAGGGCCGGTCGCTCCCGAACAGGCGTGCATGGGTCAGGCGTGCGACCATCGTGTTCGAACTGCTTTCCGCCGAAATCTGGCGCACTTCCAGCAGCTGCTTCAGCTTGGCGCTGGCCACGGCCGACGGCAGGCCGGCCAGGTCGGCCGAGCGCATGCGCAGGGTCTTGTGAATGATGTCGCCGGGAAAACCGATCTCGATGCGCTCGGCCGATACGGCGTCGCGGAACTTGCGCGCGAACAACTCCTGCAGCTGGCGCCTGCCGAGCTTGACGGTGGTGTCTCTCTGGCGGGCGTAGGCATCGCCGCGGCGCAGCGTTTCAGAATGGTCGATGCGCATCATGTAGGGCTTGTCGTGGCAGTCGGGAATCTCGAACACCCCGACGCAGATGCCCTCAACGATCACAGGCCTGTAGCGGACCCGGATCGGAGGTTCGATGAATTCCGCGACCAGGCCCTGGTACGAGGGTTTCCCTTCGAAATCCTGTGCCGGGACGCCGTGCAGGCGCTTGCCGCCCCGGGCGTCCGCCTCGGCGCCGACGATGATGTAGCGCGGTCCCGCGACGCTCGCGTTCGCCATTGCCAGCACGTCGCGCAGGAAGCGGCCCGTGTCGGTCGAGCCATAGGCATCGCGCCGCAATTGCACGACGGTGGAAGGCGTTGCCGCGACAACCATTTTTGCAAGACGATTCATCGTCCAGGGATTTTGAACGATTATGTTCGACCGGATCGCGAACCAATCTACATTTCCGGCAGCTCGCGACGGCTGTAAAGAAAAACGGCGGCGCCAGGGGCGCCGCCGTCGCGGTCTTCACGATAATCCGGACAGCGTCCGGCCGCGCTCGTGCTACCAGCGCAGGCGCCAGCCACCGCTGGACGCGCCGGAGCGGCGCCGCTTGCGCATGCGCGCGTGCAGCGTCGCGCGCTTGTCGGCCAGCCACGCTTCGCGTTCCACGTGCGGGTCGAGGCCCTGGGCGCGGCGCCGGTTTTCCTCGGCTATCCGGTACGCGCAGAACTCCTCGTAGGAGGTGATTTCGGCGCGCAGCTCCTGCAACACGAGTTCGACGTAGATCGCGTCGTCGAGGAATCCCAGCCCGGGAATGTGATCCGGGATCAGGTCTTCCGGGTCGCAGAAATAGAGCAGGGCGCCGAGTACCCGGTTCCGGTCTTCCTCACCGAGATTCCATTCGGCGTCGGTCAGCATGTTGATGACGACCTGCAGCTTGGCGAGCCGGTCGGCGATGAAGTCGGGCAGTTCCGTCGACGTCGCGTCCTCGATCAACTGCCGGGCGGCAGCTTCGATCTGGGCGGCGTTCCGGTCGCTGTCCATCGCCGCCCTGGCCTTGTCGACGATCTGCTGGAAATGCTCGAGGTCCTGATCGCTCAGGGTAAAGGTAATGTCGAGTGGCATGTCTTCCCGTCCTTATTGTCTTTGAAATTCCGGACCCGGCGCCGACCTGGGCCGCGCTGTGCGTCAGGACTCGGTTTCGCCCCTCCGCCCTGGCCCCCCGTCCCGGGCGTCCGCGACCGTTACCGGCCGGCGGGCGAGAAGTCGGGATTGTATACGTATCGGGGAGGATCAGCCATCGACCGGCCCGCCCGGGTCGCGATTGACGCAACGCCGTCGGGCTGTATCGTCCCTGTCGCGCTTGTCGGCCCGGGTCGCGGCCCGCATACTGCCCCGCTTCCCGTCTGCCCCATCGCGAGTCTTTGCGTGCCGTCCGATTCGATTCCGTCACGTCACCCGCTGGACGTCATCGCGGCAGCGCCGCCGGCGATACCGGAGGCGACCGCGATCGCGCTGGTCCGGGATCGCTGGGATTTGCGGGTCGAGATCAAGCCACTGGTCAGCGAGCGCGACCAGAATTTCCGCCTGACAGCGGCCGACGGCCGGCGCTATGTGCTGAAAATCGCGAATGCCACGGAAGACCCGCAGGTTACGGATTTCCAGATCCAGGCCCTGCTGTACGTCGAGGCCCGGGCGGACCGGAACCTCGCGGTACCGCGTATCCTCCGCACGCCGGCCGGCGACACCGCCGTGACCGTCGCGGTCGACGGCGTTTCCCACCGGGCCCGGATCGTCAGCTTCGTCGACGGGCGGCCGCTGGGGACGACGCCCCCGGGGGGGCGGCTCTGCCGCGAGATGGGCGGCTTCCTGGCCCGCCTCGGCCTTGCGCTGGACGGGTTCGAGCATCCGGGCGCCGGCCAGAGCCTGCTCTGGGACATGAAGCAGGCGCTCTGCCTGCGGGACATCACCGGGCACATTCCGGACGAGGCGTTGCGGATGCTCGTCGAGACGACGCTGGATGAGTTCGAGCGGCAGGCATTGCCCCGCTTTGGCGCGCTGCGCTGGCAGGTCATCCACAACGACATGAATCCCGACAACGTGCTGGTCCGGGAGGACGACGGGCTGCACGTGGCCGGGATGATCGACTTTGGCGACATGGTCCGTTCCCCGCTGGTCGTCGACATTGCGGTTGCCGGCGCCTACCTGAGGGCGCCGGACGGCGATCCGCTGCGCTTCATCGGCGCATTCCTGGGCGGCTACCGGGAGGTCAGGCGGCTCGAGGACGAGGAACTGGTCGTGCTGCATACGCTCGTGAAGACCCGGCTAGCGACGACCGTGACGATCCTGCACTGGCGGGCAGCGGCGAGACACGGCGAGGACGCGTACCTGGCGGCCGCCAGCACGGCCGAGTCCGGCGCCGCCGACTTCCTGCGCCGGCTGGCCGACATCCCTGCCGCCGCCGCTGCGGCCCATTACCGGGTCGCCGGGGGATCCTGAGGCCGGCGGCCGCCAGGCCGCCAAAAGTGGTCGGTTTTTTGCATCAAAGCTGTGGAACAGGTTCCAGAATCAGGGGCTTGCAGCACCTACCATGGTCGCGTACTGCGTAACCGGGGACCCAATAGCGCCGATGTGGACGCGGACACCCTCCTGGCCATCGTTCTCTGCGTCAGCGCCGCTTGCTACGAGCTGCTGGCGGGGCGGCTGTTCGTCCGCCGGCTGGAGGTCGCGAACGTCCCGATCGCGATCGCTTTCGTCATCATCGGCCTCTGGGTGTTCGGTGGCGCGCTGGAAATCCTCGCTACCGATTACGTGATGTTCTCGGTGGACCGAATCGGCCATTTTCTCGGCACCGCCCTGATCCCGGTGCTGCTGCTGGTCACGTTCCGCGATTTCATCGGCCAGACGAACTCGCGGAACATGGTGCTGGCGCTCCTGATCATCCCGGTATCCTCGATCATCGTTGCCGCCACGAACTATTGGCATGAATTCATGTGGTACCTGCCGGCGGTCAACGAGGCCGGCGAATACCTGACCCGGCCCCGGCAGTGGGGCCCATGGTTCCTGTTCCTGCACGCGCCGCACGGCTACGCCGTGATCGGCTTCAGCATCCTGACACTGATGATGCACTCGAGTGCCGTCGCGCCGGTGCACCGCCGCGGGCTGTTCCTGCTTGCCGGTGCCGCACTGGTGCCCGTATTGGCGATCGTCGCTTACGACTTTGGCCTGGGCTCGACGACGATCTCGATCGTGCCCCTCGTGTTCGCCGCGATGCTGCCGGTCTACGCGTGGCTGATCATAGGTGAGCAGATCATCGAGTTCTCTCCGCTCGCATATGAAACCGTGTTCCAGAACATGCAGGACCCGGTCGTCGTGCTCGACGACCAGGGCCGGATCATCGGCCTGAATCGCGGTGCGGAGGTCCTGCTCAATATTCGCGAACGCGATGCGCTGCGCGCAACGCTCGAATCCGTCTTCGGCGCCAGCGTGCCCGAGGTCCATGACGCCCTCGAGTCCGGCATGCCGCAGCGGATGCTGACGAATACCGGCCGCTTCCTGCACATCCAGGTGTCTTCGATCAAGGGAGCCAAGCCGAGTGCGCGCACCGGCCGTGTCCTGATGTTCCGCGACGTCAGCGACGTCGAGAAAGCCCAGCGCGAGGTTCGTCACAGCGAAAAGCTGCTGCGCTCACTGATCGATCACTCGGTCAACGGGATCCTGCGCATGCGCTGGTTGACGGAGGATACCGGCGACCGCTCGCTGCGCTGCATCTTCGCGAACGCAGCCGCGAGCCGCTACCTGGGTATCGACTCCAAGCGTCTCCTGGATGCGACCGGGGAAGAAATTTTCGACATGGCGTCCGCCGGCATGAACGATACTGAAGCCGAAATGGTTCGTCGCGAGCTGCGCCACGGAACCGAGATCGGCATCCTGGTCGATACCGAGGTGCGGGTCGGGAGCCACAGCAACGGCAAGTGGCTACGCATGATCTGCGAGCCCGTCGGCGAGGACGTGGCAATCACGTTCGTCGACGTCACCGACAAGAAGGACAAGGAAATCCAGATGGAGTCGATCGCCTGGTCGGACCCGCTGACCGGTGTTCTGAACCGGCGCGGATTCGAGCGGGACGCGGCACGCCGCCTGACCGAGAGTGCCGACGACGCGAGTGGCGCGCTGCTTTACATCGACCTCAACGAATTCAAGCAGATCAACGACAAATACGGCCACGAGATCGGCGACGAGCTGCTGGTCATTGCCGCGGAACGGCTGCGGGCGAGTCTCCGCTCCTGCGACATCATCGGCCGCCCCGGCGGCGACGAGTTCGTGGCGCTCGTGCCCGACGTGGTTGCCGAGGTCGCCGAGCAACTCGCCGGGCGCCTGACCCAGGCGCTCGAACAGCCGTACCTGATCTCCCGCAAGACGCTGTACTGCTCGGCCAGCATCGGTCTCGCCCTGTACCCGACGCACGCAAGCACGCTGACCGGCCTGCTCCGGGCCGCGGACCAGGCGATGTACCGGGCCAAAGCACGCTGTCGCGGCCCGGTCGCCGTGGGCAGCCGCAACCTGCTCGAAAAGGCAATCTGAGCCGGCTACACCCGCCTTCCGGCGCTGACCTGCCCGATCCAAGAATTTGCTGGCACTCCCGGGGGCGCTGCTGATCTAATTCCGGGTCAGCGCCGACGCGCCCGCTCCGGCGGGCCGTGCGCGGGAGCAGCCGGGCAGGGCCCATGAACTCAGCGCCAGCAATGCAATCGAGCCAGGCGGCCATAATACGGCTGGACGACGTCGAGCGAACCTACCGTATGGGTTCGGAGACTATTTACGCGCTGCGCGCCCTGTCCCTGACGATCGACCCGAACGAATTCGTGGCGATCATGGGGCCCTCCGGTTCCGGCAAGTCGACGCTGATGAACGTCATCGGCTGCCTGGACACGCCCAGTTCCGGGCGCTACTGGCTGAACGGCCGGCTCGTCTCCGAGATGAACGACCGGCAGCTCGCGGCGGCCCGCAACCGCGAAATCGGCTTTGTCTTCCAGAGCTTCAACCTGCTTGCCCGCCTGACCGCGCTGGCGAATGTCGAGGTGCCGCTGATTTATGCCGGAGTCCCGCGTCGCGAACGGCACGAGAGGGCGCGGCACGCGCTTGACACCGTGGGACTGGCGGACCGCATGCTGCATCGCCCGACCGAGATGTCCGGCGGCCAGCGGCAGCGTGTCGCCATTGCGCGGGCGCTGGTCACCCGGCCGAGCATCCTGCTGGCCGACGAGCCCACGGGTAACCTGGATTCGAGTACAACCGAGGAAATCATGAACCTGTTCGACGACCTGCATGCCGCAGGCCACACGCTGATAATGGTCACGCACGAGCAGGAGATCGCCGCTCATGCCGCGCGGGTCCTGCGGATGAACGACGGCGAGATCGTGGCCGACGAACAAATGGAGCCGCGGCGATGAGGCGCCTGCTGGTGACGACGCTGCTCTGCCTCGCCGGCTGCGCGGAAGAGCGGTCCGAGGCGCCGGTGTACGGCAGCGCCGCGGTCGAACGCCGTACGATCGAGGTCAGCGTCGGCTCGGCCGGCGTCGTCGAACCGCTGACGACGGTCGAAGTAAAGTCCAAGGCGTCCGGCGAGGTGCTCGAACTATTCGTCGAGACCGGGGACTACGTCGAGGAAGGCGCGCTGATGGTGCGCATCGATCCGCGCACCGTCCGCAATCGCCTGGCCCAGGCCGAGGCCGAACTCAAGGCGGCCCTGTCACGGCGCACGATCTCGCGGACCCAGATGGAGCGAGCCGAGGCGCTGGTCACGCAGGGCACCTTCACGAGGGCCGACTACGAGCAGGCCGCGCTCGAACTGGCGAACGCGGAGGCGCAGGTCGTCAGCGCGGAAGTCGCGGTGGAAAACGCGCGGATTGCCGTGGACGACACGGACGTGCGCGCCGCCGTTGCCGGGACGATCATCGACAAACCGGTCGAGAAAGGGCAGGTCATCTCGTCGCCCACGCAGGACTTCGGCGGCGGTACGCTGCTGCTGCGCATGGCCGATCTCAGCGCGGTCCAGATCCGCGCACTGATCGACGAGACCGACATCGGCAAAGTCCGTGCCGGCATGCCTGCCAGCGTCACGGTCGCCGCCTATCCGAACCAGCCATTCACCGGCGAAGTCATCAAGATAGAGCCCCAGGCGCTCGTCGAGCAGAACGTCACGATGTTCCCGGTCATCGTCTCGATCGGGAACCCGGAGGGCCTGCTGATGCCCGGCATGAACGCCGAGGTCGAGATCTCGATTGCGAAGGCCAGCAGCGCACTGACCGTGCCTGTCGGCGCATTGCGGACAGACCGGGACGTCGTAGCGACCGCGGGCATCATCGGCATGAGCGAGTCGGCGCTGCGAGCGAGACTGGACGCTCAGAAGGACGACGCCGGTGGCGTGACGGCGGAGGAGCAGCGCGGCGCGACGCTGGCGCTGCCGGGACGCACGATCGAGCTGCCGCCTGGCGTCGAGCCGGACGCGGTGCAGAAGGCGATGGAGAAGCGGCGCTCCGGCGCCAGTCTCAGCGCCGACGAACAGGCGCTCCTCCGGAGCGTATTCGCCGGCGGCGGGCGCGAGAGCGCCCGGCCGGAGGCCGACTATCGCTTCGGCGGCAGTTTCTGGGTTGTCGTCGAGGCAGCGGGCGGAAGCCGCGACGTACGGGTCGTGCGCACGGGCATCACGGACCTGGACCGGGTGGAGATCGTCGAGGGACTGGCGGAAAGTGATCGCGTCCTGATCCTGCCGAGCGCACACCTCGTCGAAACCCAGGAGCAGCTGCAGCAGTTCATAAACCGCCGGGTCGGCGGCGTGCCCGGGATAGGTACCCGCTGATGCTGCTCTCCGAAACCTTCTGGATTGCCCTGCAGTCGATACGCAGCAACCTGTTCCGCGCGGTGCTGACGATGCTCGGCATCGTCATCGGCGTAGCCGCCGTCATCACGATGGTCGCGCTCGGTACCGGCGCGCAGCGCGCCATCGACGAGCAGATGGCCGCGCTCGGTGGCGACATCCTGTCGATCGGGGCCGGCAATCGCTTCAGCCACGGCGTGGCCCGTGACGAGGCGACCCTGACCACGGACGACGCGCTCGCGCTGGCGCGAGAGTCGGAGTACCTCGACGGCGTCGTCCCGGAAATCAACTCGCGCTTCCAGGTCAAGTACGGCAACCGCAACATCAACATCTCGGTGCTGGGCACGACCGCAAATTACGCCGACGTCCACGGCTTCCAGCTCGCCACCGGCCGGATGTTCTCGCGGGCCGACGACTCGGCCCGGCGCCGGGTCGTCGTGCTCGGTGCCGAGATCCCGGGGATGCTCGACACGACGCCCGAGAGCCTGGTCGGCCGCGACATCCAGATACGGTCCATCGGCTTCGAGGTCATCGGCGTGCTGCAGGCGAAAGGATCGAGCGGCTGGCGCAACCCCGACGACGACGTGTGGATACCCCTGTCCACCGCGCAGTTTCGCGTCACCGGCAACGACCAGGTGGAGTCCATCTCGGTGCGTGTCCGGGACGGCGTCGCGATCGAACAGGCCATGGTCGACATCGAGCGGATCCTGCGACGCGAACACGGCATCCTGCCCGGCAAGGACAACGACTTCACGATCATGAATCGCCGCCAGTTCCTCGACTCGCGGCAGGAGGCGACCGAGGTGTTCACCTACCTGCTCGCCGGCATCGCGGGCGTCAGCCTGGTCGTCGGCGGCATCGGGATCATGAACATCATGCTGGTCACGGTCACCGAGCGAACCCGCGAGATCGGCATCAGGAAGGCACTGGGGGCGACGCGCGGAAATATCCTGCTGCAGTTCCTGGTCGAGTCGATGACGCTATGCCTGATCGGGGGCGCGCTCGGCCTCGGCCTCGGCGCGGGGGCGGCCTATTTCGCCAACGCGTTCGCCGGCTGGCAGACCGTCGTCACCTCCGGCTCGGTGCTGACCGCCTTCGCGTTCAGCGCGGCGGTCGGCCTGTTCTTCGGCATCTGGCCGGCGCAACGAGCCGCCCGGCTCGATCCGATCGACGCGCTGCGGCACGAGTGAGCGTGCCCGTAATAAGCGCTCGGTTCGCCCGGTCCCCTGTAGAAGCACATTCGCGGAGTCCCTGTATGCAGCTGGCAAAAAACTTTCTCTACTCGACGTTTCTCGGCCTCTTTGCGGCCACGCTGGTCTGCCAGCAGCCGGCCACGGCGCTGGCCGACGAATCCGGCATTGCCGCGTCCGCGGCGGCGATCACGCCGCTCCGCGCCGGCGATCCAGCGCCCGCGTTCGAGCTGCGGACCGTGAACGACCAGGCCTGGCGCTTCGAACCCGACAGGCTGGAGCGCCCGACCGTGCTGATCTCGTTCCGGGGCGGCTGGTGCCCGTACTGCAACCTGCACCTGTCCGAGCTGCGCCACGTCATCCCGGATCTGCGCGCGGACGGCTTCGACGTGCTGTTTCTTTCCGGTGACGCCCCGGCGCAGTTGTACGCGGGGCTGCAGCAGGAGACGCAGCAGGACATCGACGGGCTCGACTACACCATACTGTCCGATGCCGGCATCGAGGCGGCGCTTGCTTTCGGCACGGCGTTCCGTACGGGCGAGGGCCTGAACGACTACCTCGACGAAAAGGCATACGACTACGCCGGCTCATCCATCGCCCGTTACAGCGCCCTGTCCGTGCCTTACGTCTACATCGTCGATACCAGCGGCACGATCGTGTTCGACTTCGTCGAACCGGACTACAAGGTCCGGCTGCCCGCGGACAAGCTGATGAAGGCCGCCGCGGCCGCCCGCTGAGCGGCTCCGGGCCGGGGTCATCCGGCAAGGCCGCCGCCGTGCAGCCGGGGCCGCGCATGCTGGCGGCCGGCTGAACAAGCGCTCAAACTGTGGCACTCTCGGCGGCAGCCTTGGGGCGGGGAGTGCGGTGCATGGCAGATGACAGTGGCGGGCCGATCGCCAGGATCCTGACGGCGGCAACGAAAGTCGAGCGCAACGAGGTCGGCGCGACCGTCCTGTCGTTCGTCATGGTCTTCCTGGTCATGGCGGCCTATTTCCTGCTGCGGCCCGTCCGTGACGCGATGGCGAGCGACTGGTCGCGCGAGGAGGTCGGCGTACTGTGGACGCTGACTTTCTTCCTGAGCCTCGCCGCGGTGATCGTCTACGGCGGCATCATCTCGCGGATCCCGTTCGCGCGGGTCGTGCCGAGCGTGTACGCATTCTTCGCGGTCACGTTCCTGGGCTTCTATGCGAATTCGCTGGTCGGCGGCGACGCGGAGGTCGTACGCCAGGCGTTTTACGTCTGGGTCAGCCTGTTCGCGCTGTTCAACACGTCGGTGTTCTGGAGCTTCA
This sequence comes from Gammaproteobacteria bacterium, assembly GCA_029884165.1. GTDB lineage: Bacteria > Pseudomonadota > Gammaproteobacteria > Steroidobacterales > Woeseiaceae > JAOUIH01. The sequence goes on from JAOUIH010000013.1 coordinate 34,106, forward strand.
TGTCGGGGCTCTTCAACCGGGAGCAGGCGCCCCGTCTGTTCGGCATCATCGCGGTCGGCGCCAGCACCGGCGCCATCGTGGGCCCGGCGATCACGACGTTTTTCGCCGACAGGATCGGCGCCCTGAATCTCATGCCGGTAGCGGCCGTGATGTTGCTCGCCGTGATGCCGATCGTCAGCCGACTCGAGCGGCTCAAGGTCAGCGCGCTCGGCAACGCAGGCCTGCAGGCCGACCTGTCCCGGCACCAGCGGCTCGGCAAGAACCCGTTTTCCGGCATCGAGATTTTCATCCGCGATCCCTTCATGCGCTCGATCGGCCTGTTCATCTTCCTCTACGTGCTGATGGGGACCGTGTTTTACCAGGAATTGAGGGAAGCGCTCAGCGTGTACGAGCTGGACCGGCGGGCCCAGATCCAGAGCGGCATCGATCTGGCCGTCAATTCGCTGGCGATCCTGACTGCCGTCTTCTTCACGGGGCGAGTCGCGACCCGTTTCGGCATGGCTGCGACGCTCGCGCTGATTCCCTTGTTGCTCGCGGGCGGCTGGCTGATCGTCGCCGCTGCGCCGCTCATGCCGGTGCTGGTCGGATTGCAGATCGCGCGGCGGGCCGGCAACTACGCGGTCACCCGGCCGGGCCGGGAAATGCTGTTCACGGTCGTCGACCCGGAGTCGCGTTACAAGGCGAAGCCGGTCGTCGATATCGTCATCTACCGCGGCGGCGACGCGATCAACGTGTGGTTCTACAATTTCCTGACCGCGAGCTGGGGCCTCGGACTCGGCCTGGCCGGGGTGGCCCTCATCGCCGCGGCACTCTCGGTCGTCTGGGCGCTGACCGGTGTCTATCTCGGCCGGGCCTACGAATCGAAGAACGACAGCGGGTCGCCGGAACCTGCCGGCGCCCCGACGTGAACGGGAAGAAAGCCATGGCTGAAGCCTGGATATGCGATGCGCAGCGCACGCCGATCGGCCGGTACGGCGGCGCGCTGTCGCAGGTACGGACGGACGATCTGGCCGCGGTGCCGATCGCGGCGCTGCTCACACGGCACCCAGGCCTGCCGCCGGCTGCGATCGACGACGTCGTCTACGGCTGCGCGAACCAGGCCGGCGAGGACAACCGTAATGTCGCGCGCATGGCGGCATTGCTGGGCGGACTGCCGGACACGGTGCCCGGTGCGACGGTAAACCGGCTGTGCGGCTCGGGCATGAACGCCGTCGGCAACGCGGCGCACGCCATCCGGGCGGGCGAGGCCGACCTCGTGATTGCGGGCGGCGTGGAGTCGATGTCGCGCGCGCCCTTCGTGCTGGCCAAGGCCGGCTCTGCTTTTGATCGAAATGCCGAGATCTACGACACGACGCTCGGCTGGCGCTTCGTCAATCGCCGCCTGGAGGAGCAGTACGGGATCGACTCCATGGCCGAGACGGCGGAGAACGTTGCCGCCGAGTACGGGATATCGCGGGAGGAGCAGGATCGATTCGCTCTGGGCAGCCAGAAAAAGGCCGGCGCCGCGATGGCGGCGGGCCGCTATGCAGACGAGATATGCCCCGTGCAGATACCGGCGCGCCGGGGCGACGCCGTCGAGGTGACGGCCGACGAGCACCCGCGGCCGGACACGGACATGGCCGCGCTCGCGAAGCTCAGGCCGATCGTGCGCGCAGACGGCACGGTGACGGCGGGCAATGCCTCCGGAATCAACGACGGTGCGTGCGCCCTGCTGCTTGCCTCGGACGCGGCGTTGCAGCGTCACGGCCTGGTGCCGCTCGTGCGCGTCGTCGGCTGGGCCGTCGCCGGCGTGGCGCCGCGCGTCATGGGAATCGGGCCCGTGCCGGCGACACGCAAGCTGCTCCAGCGCGCCGGCCTCGGCGTCGACGAGCTGGACGTCATCGAACTCAACGAGGCATTCGCCGCGCAGGGGCTCGCGGTCCTGCGTGAGCTGGGCATCCCGGAGGATGCGCCGCACGTAAACCCGAACGGCGGCGCGATCGCGCTGGGGCACCCGCTCGGCATGTCGGGCGCCAGGCTCGTGACGACGGCGGCGTATGAGCTTCGCCGTCGCGGCGGGCGTTACGCGCTGTGCACGATGTGCATCGGAGTCGGCCAGGGCATCGCCATGCTGCTCGAGCGTCCGCGATGAGCGACGCGCCGGTGCAGCAATTCGACAAATCGCTGCAGCGGCTCGCCGAACGCATCCGCTCGCGGCGCACGGTCAAGCTGTTCCTGAAGCAGCCCGTCAGCACGAAGCTGATCCTCGAGGCGATCGAGGTCGCGCGTTGGGCCCCGAACCACCACCTGACCGAGCCGTGGCATTTCTACCTGCTGGGCAGGCAGAGCATTGCGGCGAGCGTGGACCTGATCCGGGTGATCGTTACCGAGCGCAAGGATGCGAAGGTCGGCGAGTTCAAGGCGCAGGATGCGGCGACGCGTCCCGGCTGGCTGGTCGTGACCTGTCGGAAATCGGACGACGCACTCAGGCAGCAGGAGGACTACGCAAGCGTCTGCTGCGCTATCCAGAACTTCAGCCTGTACCTGTCGGAGGCAGGGCTCGCATCAAAATGGTCGACCGGGGAGATCACGCGCGACCAGCGTTTCTACGACCTGCTCGGGATCGACACGGAACAGGAATTCATCGTCGGCCTGATCTGGTACGGCTACCCGAAGATAACGCCGACCCAGCAGCGGCGCGAGGTCGCCGAGATCGTAACCGAGCTCGACTGACGGAGCGTCATTCGTTGGGCACGTGCAGCGGCCTGCCCGCGAGAACCAGCGAGCGCAGCACGAACAGCCCGAAGGTCACGATGCCGAAGATACCGATAATCACGAGAGAATTGGTCATCGTACCGTCGTAGAGCACGCCGGTTATGGCCGCGCTGACGGACGCCGCGATATTTTGCATGGTGCCGATGATGGAGGCGGCCGTGCCGGCGATTTCCGGCACCGGGTCGAGCGCCAGCGCCGTCGCGTTCGGCAGCAGGATCCCGACTCCGCCCATGTACAGGCAGACGTTGCCCCACAGCCACCAGAAGGGCGCCTCGGCCAGCCATGACATCAGCAGGAGCTGCGCGCCGGCGACGCCGATGAGGAAAGTGCCCAGCCCGGCGAGCTGGACGCTGTTGAATTTCGCAAGCAGCCGGCGGTTCAGCATCGAGCCGAGCAGGATGGCGAACCCGGCCAGCGCGAAGATCAGGCCGAAACGCTCGACCGGGTAGCCATAGATGTCGACGACCAGCGCGGAAGAGCCCGCGATCAGCGACATGAAGCCCATGGCCGCCGACACGACGAAGAGCAGGCCGAGGATGCTTTGCCGGTGGCTTGCGAATTCGCGCAGGCTCATCACGAGCTGCCGCGCGATGTGGTGTTCGCGATTCGGCTGCCGCGTCTCGTGCAGAGAGGTCAGCACGGATATGAAGAGTAGCGCGCCGATCAGCGTGATCGCGGCGAATGGCGCGCGCCAGCCGAAGCCGGCGACGAGGTAACTGCCGGCCACGGGCGCGAGCATCGGCGCGGCGGTGAAGATCATCACCATGATCGACAGCAGGCGCGCGGCCTCACGGCCGCTCGCGATGTCGCGCACGATCGCGCGCGAAATGACGACGCCGACCGATGCGCCGACGCCCTGCGCGAAGCGCGCAACCAGCATCAGCGACATGTCGGTCGCCACGCTCGTGACCAGGCCCGCCAGCGTGAACAGCCCTACGCCCAGCGTCATTACCGGGATGCGGCCGATGCGGTCGGATACGAGGCCGGCCGGAAGCTGCCCGAGCGCGACGCCGGCGACGAAGACACCGACGATCTGCTGACCGGTCGCCATCGAGGTCGCCAGGTCGCGCACCATCTGCGGGATCGACGGCAGGCTCATGTCGATCCCGACTGCGCCGATGCCGGTCAGGCAGCCGAGCACGATTACGAAGCGGCGTTTGCCGGCGAAGTCGACCATTGCGGGACATCCGGTCACGAGCGGCGGAGGAGGAGCCAGAATAGCCCGAAGGCTGTATGCAAAAAAAACCGCGCGCGATGAAATCGTCACGGCGGTTGCGTCACGCGTTACGCACCGTAACGCTGCGGCCAGCCCGGGTCAGCGCTCTAGCCGGCGTCCGCTGACGTAAAGGTCGCGCAGCTGGTCGAGGCCCAGCCAGTAGCTGAGCTCGGCCGGGTGCGCGATGTCCCAGGCGGCAATGTCCGCTCGCTTGCCCGGCTCGAGCGTGCCGCGGTCGGCGCCAAGCCCGAGCGCTTTCGCCGCCTCGCGGGTCACGCCGGCGAGGCACTCCTCCGGCGTCATGCGGAACAGCGTCGCGGCCAGGCTCATCGCGGTCCTTATCGAGCAGAGCGGGGACGTGCCCGGGTTGCAGTCGGTGGCCAGCGCGAGCGGTACGCCGTGCGCGCGCAGTGCTTCAACGGGTGGCAGCTGTGTCTCGCGGAGCGTCAGGTAGGCGCCCGGCAGCAGGACCGCGACGGTGCCTGCCGCCGCCAGCGCGCGCACGCCGCGTTCCGGGGTGTACTCGAGATGGTCGGCCGACAATGCGCCGTAGCTCGCCGCGAGTTCCGCGCCGCCGCAGTCGGACAGCTGGTCGGCGTGCAGCCGGACCGGCAGCCCGAGTTCCAGCGCGCGCTCGAACAGCCCGGAGACCTCGTCGGCGGAGAACGCGATGCGCTCGCAGTACGCGTCCACCGAGTCGGCGAGGCCGCTTGCGGCGACCGCGGGCAGGACCTCGTCGACGAGAAAGCGGAGATAGTCGTCGCGCCGCCCCGCGAACTCGGGCGGCAGCGCGTGTGCGCCGAGGAACGTCGTCGATACCGAAACGCCGAGCGACGCTCCGAGGCTGCGCGCCGCCTCGAGCATGCGGAGTTCGGTGTCGCGGTCGAGCCCGTAGCCTGACTTGATCTCGACGGTGGCGACGCCTTCACGAACGAGGGACGCGAGGCGCCTGGCAGAACCCTCGACCAGTGCCTCGCGGTCGGCGGCACGCGTCGCGCGGACGGTGGACAGGATGCCGCCCCCCGCGGCGGCAATCTCTGCGTAGCTGGCGCCCTTCAGGCGCTGTTCGAACTCCGCCGCGCGATTCCCGGCAAACACCAGATGCGTGTGGCAGTCGATGAGTGCGGGCGTCAGCCAGGCGCCGGCCAGGTCGCGCGTTTCGGCGGCGGTGCCCGGCGGCATTCCTGCGCGAGGGCCGACCCAGGCGATGCGTCCGCCGGCAATCGAGAGCGCGCCGTCCTCGAGCAGCCCCCAGGGACCGGCATCCGCACGCATCGTCGCGATGCGTGCGCCGGTCAGCAGCAGGTCCCAGGTCGGCATGGTCGCGGAGCTCCCGTTCCAGCGTCGGATTGCATTGCACCGTAGCATGGTCTAGGCTGTATATACAACCTCCCGGAACCCACGGCATGGCAAGGCTTTTCGCAGACAAGGCATGGCTTGCAGACGGCTGGCGCAGGAACGTGCGCCTGACGCTCGAGGCCGGGCATATTGCCGCGCTGGAGACCGGCGCGAAACGGGCGCCGGCGGACGACGCGGTCGCGCTGCTGGTGCCGGGCCTGGTGAACGCCCACAGCCATGCGTTCCAGCGAGCTTTCGCCGGCCGCAGCGAGTTCCGCGGGCCCGCGGGGACGGACAGCTTCTGGACCTGGCGTGAGCAGATGTACGGACTGGCCGGCCGAATCGAGCCGCGCGCCCTCGCGGCGATCGCACACCAGGCGTACACGGAGATGGTGGCGAGCGGCTATACGTCGGTTGCCGAGTTTCATTACCTGTACCGGGACCCGTCCGACCCGGCCGTCGTTGACGCGATGCTGGCCGCGCTGGTCGAGGCCGCGGACGCGAGCGGCATCCGGCTGATCTACGTGCCCGTGCTGTACGAGCGCGGCGGCTTCGGCGGACAGGCGCTGTCGTCCGGCCAGGCCCGTTTCGCGCTGCCGTTCGACGCGTACGTCGACCACGCCGAGCGGGCGGCGCGGTTCCTGGGCCCGGCGCACTCGCTCGCTCTCGGCGCGCACAGCCTGCGAGCGGTGACGCCGGACTCCCTGCGGCGGATCGCAGCGCTCGCCCGGGAGCGCGCCCTTCCCATGCACGTCCATGTGGCCGAACAGCGCCTCGAAGTCGAGGACTGCCTCGCCGTAACCGGCGCACGCCCGGTGCAGTGGCTCCTCGATAATCTCGACGTCGATGCCCGCTGGTGCCTGGTGCACGCCACGCACCTCGATCGCGAGGAACTTGCGCGGCTCGCCGGGACGGGCGCCGTCGTATGCCTCTGCCCGAGCACCGAGGGCAACCTCGGCGACGGCCTGTTCCCCCTCGCGGCCTGGCTCGAGGCGGGTGGCCGCATGGCGATCGGGTCCGACAGCCACGTCACGATCGATCCCCGCGAGGAGCTGCGCTGGCTGGAATACGGTCAGCGGCTGCAGCAGGAGAAACGCAACGTCGCGGCAGCCCCCGATCGCGGCACCGGCGCCAGGCTGTACTCCGCCGCGGTCGAAGGCGGCGCGGTCGCAGCCGGGCTGCCGGCCGGGCCCGGGATCGCCACGGGCATGCCCGCGGACCTCGTCGCCCTGGACGCGGGCTGTGCGGCGCTCGCCGGCCATTCCGAGGCGACGCTGCTCGACGCGCTGCTGTTCTGCGGCCAGCCTTCGCCGATCGAGCGCGTCATGGTCGCGGGCGCGTGGCGTGTCGTCGACGGACGGCACGCGACGGGCGCAGATACCCTGCGCCGGTACGCGGCGACGCTTGCGAGCCTCTACGACGGGCCGGGCGGCTGAACATGCGCGCGAAGCCCCGCTACCAGGAACTGAAGGAAATGATCGTGCGGCAAATTTCGAGCGGCCGGTTGAAGCCGCACGATCGCGTGCCGAGCGAGAACGAGCTCGTCGAGTCGGCCGGCGTGTCGCGGATGACGGCCAACCGCGCACTGCGCGAACTGACGGATGAGGGCTACGTCGAGCGCGTCGCGGGACTCGGCACCTTCGTGGCCGATCCCAAGGCCGCTTCCCACCTGCTCGAAGTGAAGAGCATCGCGGCCGAAATCGAGTCGCGCGGGCACCGTCATACGGCCCGCGTCATCAGCCTGAAGAAGGAACCTGCGGATGCCGACCAGGCGCGGGCGCTGGACCTCGCCAGGCGCACGCCCGTGTTTCGCGTGCTGCTGGTGCATTTCGAAAACGGCCTCCCGATACAGCTCGAGGACCGCTCGATCCTGCCGGAGTTCGCGCCGGAATTCCTGCTGCAGGACTTCACACTCGTCACGCCGAGCGAATACCTGAGCGACATCGCGCCCCTGCAGGAGGCGGAGCACGTCGTGCGCGCGACGCGAGCGCCGGCCGAGGTGCGCGAGGCGCTGGACATGGAGCGCGATGAGCCCTGCCTGCTCGTCGTCCGCCGGACCTGGGCGCGCGGACGCCCGGTCACCTACGGGAGGCTGTACCACCCGGGCAGCCGATTCGAACTCACGGGCCACTTCGCGCCGCCCGGCGTGCGGCCGACGGCCCCTCAACCAGGACTGGAACAGAAGCCATGAGTACCAAACGCAACATCAAGGCGCCGACCGGGACCGCACTGTCGGCGAAGAGCTGGCTGACCGAGGCGCCGCTGCGCATGCTGATGAACAACCTCGACCCGGAGGTCGCGGAGCGGCCCGGCGACCTGGTCGTCTACGGCGGTATCGGCAAGGCCGCGCGCAACTGGGAATGCTACGACGCGATCGTGCAGACCCTCACCGAACTCGAGGCCGACGAGACGCTGCTGGTGCAGTCCGGCAAACCCGTCGGCGTGTTCCGCACGCACGCGGATGCCCCGCGCGTACTCATCGCGAATTCGAACCTGGTGCCGGCATGGGCCAACTGGGAACACTTCCGCGAACTGGATCGCAAGGGCCTGATGATGTACGGGCAGATGACGGCCGGCTCCTGGATCTACATCGGCAGCCAGGGCATCGTGCAGGGCACTTACGAGACTTTCGTCGAGATGGGCCGCCAGCATTACGGCGGCGACCTCGCCGGGCGCTGGATACTGACCGCCGGGCTCGGCGGCATGGGCGGCGCACAGCCGCTCGCGGCGACGATGGCCGGCGCATCGATGCTGGCCATCGAATGCCAGCGGGACCGGATCGAAAAGCGCCTGCAGACCGGCTATCTCGACCGGATGGCGACCTCGCTGGACGAGGCGCTGAACATGCTGGACGAGTCGCTCGAAAACCGGCGGCCGATGTCGGTCGGGCTGCTGGGCAACGCCGGCGAGCTTTTGCCGGAGCTGCTGCGTCGCGGCGTGCGTCCCGACGCCGTAACGGACCAGACCTCGGCGCACGACCCCGCGAACGGCTACCTGCCGATCGGCTGGACGGTAGAGGAGTGGTACGAGAAGCGCGCCGCCGACCCGGCGGCCGTTGCGGCCGCCGCAGTCCGTTCGATCGCGACGCACGTCGAGGCAATGCTCGGGTTCCAGCGCGCCGGCGTGCCGACCTTCGATTATGGCAACAACATCCGCCAGGTCGCGTTCGACCAGGGCGTCCGCAACGCGTTCGATTTTCCGGGTTTCGTGCCCGCCTATGTGCGTCCGCTGTTCTGCCGCGGCGTGGGTCCGTTCCGCTGGGCCGCGCTCTCCGGCGACCCCGAAGACATCTACAGGACCGACGCGAAGGTCAAGGAGTTGATCCCGGACGATCAGCACCTGCACAACTGGCTCGACAAGGCGCGCGAGCGTATTCACTTCCAGGGTTTGCCGGCGCGCATATGCTGGGTCGGACTCGGGCAACGTGACCGGCTGGGGCTCGCGTTCAACGAGATGGTGCGCAAGGGCGAACTGAAGGCGCCGGTCGTCATCGGCCGGGATCATCTCGATTCGGGCTCGGTCGCAAGCCCGAACCGGGAAACCGAGGCGATGAAGGACGGCTCGGATGCCGTGTCCGACTGGCCGCTGCTCAATGCCCTGCTCAGCACGGCGGGCGGCGCGACCTGGGTGTCGCTGCACCATGGCGGCGGCGTCGGCATGGGATATTCACAGCATGCCGGCGTCGTCATCGTTTGCGACGGCAGCGAGGCGGCCGACGCGCGCATCGCGCGCGTGCTCTGGAACGATCCGGCCAGCGGAGTCATGCGACATGCGGATGCCGGCTACGCCGAGGCGATCGACTGCGCGCGCGAGCACGGCCTGAAGCTGCCGATGATCAGGACCTGAGGCCACTAACATGAAACTGACGATCGGTGACAGCCAGTTGACTCTCGGAGACCTGCGCGCCGCGTGGGAGCAGGACGTGACGGTGGAGATCGGCGCCTCGGCCCGCGAACGAATTGCCCGGTCGCGCAACGAGATCGAGCGCGTGGTCGCGAGTGGCCGCCAGGTCTATGGCGTCAATACCGGTTTCGGGCAGCTGGCGCAGGTCCGTATCGGTAACGCGGAGCTCAGCCGCCTGCAGGAAAACCTCGTGCGCTCGCACTCCGTTGGCGTCGGGCCGCTGCTGCCCGATGCGGTGGTCAGGCTGACGCTGGTCACGAAAGCGGCGGCGTTGTCGCAGGGCTATTCCGGCGTCCGCATGGAACTCGTCGAAGCGCTCTGTGCGCTGCTCGACCATCGCATCTACCCGTGCATTCCGGCGAAGGGTTCGGTCGGCGCGTCCGGCGACCTCGCCCCGCTGGCGCACATGGCCGGCGTGCTGCTCGGGATCGGCGACGTTCGCGTCGACGGCAGGCAGTTGCCGGCCGCGGAAGCGCTCGCTGCTGCGGGACTGCCGCAACAGGCGCTGGCGCCCAAGGAGGGCCTCGCGCTGCTGAACGGAACGCAGGTGTCCACCGCGCTCGCGCTCGCCGCATTGCTGCGCACCGAAAACCTGCTGGGCGCCGCGCTTGCCGCAGGCGCGCTGTGCGTGGACGCGATACGCGGCAGCGACACGCCCTTCGATCCACGCATACAGCAGGTGCGCGGCCATGCCGGGCAGGCGGCGGTTGCGGCGCAGCTTCTGGCCCTGATTCGTGGCAGCCAGATTCGTGCCGAGCACGTCGACTGCGGTCGCGTGCAGGATCCTTACTCCATCCGCTGCCAGCCGCAGGTCGTCGGGGCATGCCTCGACGTCATGACGCACGTCGCGGGAGTACTTCGTACCGAGGCAAATGCCGTCACCGATAACCCGCTCGTGTTCCATGATCGCGGCGACGTGCTCTCCGGCGGCAATTTCCATGCGGAGCCGGTTGCGCTGGCGGCAGACTACCTGGCACTCGCGATTGCCGAGCTCGGCGCATTGTCCGAACGCCGCATTGCGCTCTTGATCGACTCGCACCTGAGCGGCCTGCCGGCCTTCCTGGTCGAGCAGAGCGGCCTCAACTCGGGATTCATGATGGCGCAGGTCACGGCGGCGGCCCTCGCGTCCGAGAACAAGGCGCTCGCGCACCCTGCGAGCGTCGACAGCATCCCGACCTCGGCAAACCAGGAAGATCACGTCAGCATGGCGACCGCCGCGGCCAATCGCTTGCACGCCATGCTCGACAACACGGCGCACGTCGTCGCGATCGAGTTGCTGGCAGCCGCACAGGGTGTCGAGTTCCACCGTCCGCAGCGGAGTTCCGAAATGCTCGAGCTGGTCGTCGGGCGTGTCCGCGGCGTGTCGCCCCGGTACACGGCCGATCGCTCCCTCTCCGCCGACATCATGGCGGTCGCAGCGCTGATCGACGCGGGCGCGTTTCGCGAGTACGCGAGTTCCATGCTGCCGAGCTCGGCGGGATGAGCGAAGAGCGCGGCTTCGAATTCCATCCTGGCGACGCGCCGTTGCTCGTAAGCGTGCCGCACGACGGGCGCGCGATCCCCGAGGCCATAGCCGGTCGGATGACGGAGCACGCACTCGAGCTGCCGGATACCGACTGGCACGTAGCGAGGCTGTACGCGTTCTGCCGGGGTCTCGGCGCGTCGCTGCTCGTCGCGCGCTGCTCTCGCTACGTGATCGATCTCAACCGGCCGCCGGACGACGGGGCCCTTTATCGCGGCCAGATGACGACCGGACTGTGCCCGACGATGAGTTTCGCCGGCCTCGCACTCTATCGCGACGGCGAGGAGCCCGACTCGAGTGAGATCCGCGAGCGGGTTTCCAAGTACTGGGAGCCGTACCACGCGCGCATCGCGGACTGCCTGAATGCGATGGTCGAGCAGCACGGCCATGCGCTGCTGTGGGACGCCCATTCGATCGCGAGCGAGGTGCCCCTGTTGTTCGAGGGCCGGTTGCCCGTGCTGAACATCGGCACGAACGGCGGCGCGAGCTGCGCGGCACCGCTTCGTGACGCGGTCAGTGCCGTAGCGAACGAGTCTCCGTTCAGCCTGGTCACCGACGGTCGATTCCGCGGTGGTTATATCACGCGGCACTATGGCGACCCGGCGCGCGGCCGGCACGCGATCCAGCTCGAGCTTGCGCAGCGCGCCTACATGGATGAGCGTCTGCGCCTGTACGACGAAGACCGGGCTGCGCGCCTCGCCGGCACGCTGGCCGGCATGCTCGCGGCATTCGCGAACAGCGCGGCGGCGCTATACGGCAGCAGGTAAAGGCTTCCGCGCACGGTCGCCGAAAGGCGACAGTCGGCGCGTGCGCCGTTCAGCGACCCTTCAGCCGGCCGCAGGCAGCATTCGCAGGTGTCTGGAAAAATTGCCTGCGCTATCATGGCGCGCGTTGGATACTGGGCAGAATCAAGGGCCACGAATATGACTACTATTGCTCGTTTTTTCAGCCTGCTCGCCGCGGTCGCCGCGGTCGCCGCGCTTGCAGCGCCAGCCGCGACGTATGCCGCGTCGGCGGCCGAGATCGATGCCGACGTCAACTCGACCATCCAGCTCTTCAAGACAGAGGTCAACGGGGCCGACGTATTCCTGAACCAGGCGGCCGGCATTCTGGTGTTTCCGCGGGTCATCAAGGTCGGCATCGGCCTGGGCGCCGAGACCGGTGAGGGCGCTCTCCGGGTAGGCGGCGCGACGGTGGATTATTACCGCACCACGTCCGGCTCGATCGGGTTCCAGCTGGGAGCCCAGGCCAAGGCCATCGTGATCGCGTTCATGACCAAGGAAGCGCTGGACAAGTTTCGCAACAGCGCGGGATGGAAAGTCGGCGTCGACGGTTCGGTGGCCCTGATCGATATCGGCGCAGGCAAGGCGATCGACACGCAGAACATCAAGGATCCCGTGGTCGGCTTCATCTTCGATTCCAAGGGGCTGATGTATAACCTGACGCTCGAAGGCTCCAAGTTCTCGAAGCTCAGCAAGTAATTCGACGCGCTCGGCCGGCGCCGGCCGGCCGGGCGGTCCTTCCGAGTATCACCCGATCGCCAGCGGCAAGCGAAAGGCGGAAGATGTCCGTCCCGGCAAGGCCGGCAAACCTTCGTGGGCGGCGCGGAAGCGCGCGCAGGCGCGCGAAGCGCTCGAAGTCGGCACGCTCGCGCTGACGGAGCCGCGCCGGCTGCCAGGGCACCTGTACGAGATCCTTCGACGCGCCTTTCGGCGCGCCTGGTCTACCCGCGGCGGCGGTCTGTACGCGACGGGCGTCTTTGTGAGTTTCTGCGTCCTCGAAACCCGCAGCCTGGTCGGCGAATTCGTGTCCTCCGGCAATGCCGGCGATTTCATCACCGGGCAGATCGCCGACCTGCTGCTGCGATTTTCGGTCGCCTCCGTACAGAATACGGTCTACGCGCTAATATGGCCGGCGCTGCTCGTGGACCGGTTCGGCTTGTTGTGGGGCGGCGGAGCCCTCGCGGCGATATACGTGGTTTTTGCCGGATTCCTGCAACGACCGCTGCAGCGCTGGCTCTTCGAAGGAGCAGCGGACGAGCGGGCCGGCGATAACGAGGACGCACGCAAATGAGCGACAGGAAGCGTTTGGTGGGAGCGGTGGCGACGATGCTGCTGGCCTGCGGATGGAGCACCGGGTCGCTCGCCGACGAGCGATTTCCCGCCGAGGAGGCGGGGATCGCCGAGGTTCACGCGGCCATGCGTGCGGGCGACATCACGGCCCGCTCGCTCGTCGAGCACTACCTGCGGCGCATCGAGGCCTATGACAAGCACGGGCCGGCGATCAACGCGATCATCACGCTCAATCCTCGTGCGCTCGAGCGGGCCGACGAACTCGACCGGCGGTTCGCCGAAGCGGGATTGACGGGTCCGCTGCACGGCATCCCGGTCATCGTAAAGGACAATTACGATACCGCCGACATGCCCACCAGCGCAGGCTCCCTGTCGCTCAAGGACTCGATTCCGCCGGATGACGCCTGGCAGGTTCGCAAACTGCGTGCAGCGGGCGCCATCATCATCGCGAAATCGAACATGTACGAATTCGCGTTCTCGCCTTTCGAGACAGTGGGTTCCAGGTTGCCGGGCCATACCCGCAATCCCTACGCGCTCAATCGTGTGCCAGCAGGATCGAGCGGAGGCACCGCGGCGTCGATCGCTGCCGGCTTCGCCGTGGTCGGTCTCGGCACGGACACCGGTAATTCGATACGCGGCCCGTCTTCGCACAACGCGCTCGTCGGCATACGGTCAACACTCGGGCTGACCAGCCGCGACGGAATCGTACCGCTCTATCTCGATCACGACGTCGGCGGGCCGATGGCGCGGAACGTTGCGGACGCGGCGCTCGTACTGGACGTGATCGCGGGCTACGACCCGGCGGACCCGGTCACGGAGGCCGCGCGTGATCGCGCACGCGACAGTTACGTTTCGCATCTCGATCCGAATGGCCTCAGGGGCGCACGCATCGGCGTACTGCGCCAGCTCTCGAACCGTAAGGGCGCAGATCCCGAGGTGCTGCAACGCTTCTCCCGGGCGCTCGACGACCTGCGCGCGGCCGGGGCGACGGTGATCGACCCGCTCGCGCTCGCGGAACTGGATGGGCTCGTGCCGCCGGTCGAGGGCGAGCAGCTGACCGTCTGGTGCCCGCGGTTTCGTTACGACCTCGAGGCCTATCTCGCGGCGCTGGGCGAGCGCGCGCCGGTGCGCACGCTGGAGGCGATCATCGCGTCCGGCCAGTACCACCCGCAGCTCGAGGCTGATCTCCGGTATTTCCAGGAGCAGGCGCCACCCGCGGACAACGAGACCTGCGCGCAGGCCGAACTCGGCCGCGCACGCCTGCGCGACGCCGTGCGCGCGCTGTTGGCTGAACATAATCTCGATGCGCTCGCGTATCCGACCTGGAGCAATCCGCCGCGGCTCATCGGCGACCTCAACACGCCGCATGGCGACAACAGCCAGCACGTCTCGCCGCATACCGGCTTCCCGGCCATCACCGTGCCGATGGGCTACGTGCAGGACGGGCTCCCGGTCGGCCTGCAGTTCGTCGGCGACGCGTTCAGCGAGGGCCGGCTGATCGCACTCGCGTATGCCTACGAGCAGTCGACGCGGCACCGCCGCTCGCCGCCGAGCGCTCCGCCGCTCGACTGAGCCGACTGTCGCAATCCGGGGACAATTGACAGGGCGCAGCAGGGCTGCGTTACCATGGTCCTGCGAGCACAACAATCAACGAGAACGGGCGCGCGACAACACGGTTCAGCCGGGGCGCGACGTCCGATGAGAGAGCGATGTTTTTCCGGAGACCAAAACCGAAGCGTGAAGCACGGCGCGTCGTGATCGGCGCGCCCCTGAGGCGGCGGCCTGTCCGGGTGGACCAGGCCGAGGTCGAGATCGTCCATTCGAAGTTGCAGGCCTCGGAGCCCCTGCTGCTGGAGGACGACAAGGCCCTCGGCTTCGACCCCTACAACAGCAAGGACAAGTCCTGAGCCATCCGGTGTTGCCGGTTACATAGGCTCTGCGAGTTTTTCCTGTTCCTTCGAGCGTTCCTCGAAGCGCTGCTGCCATTCCGAGCGGTGCACCGCCGGCGCGACCTGCACGGCTGTCACCTTGTACTCGGGGCAGTTCGTCGCCCAGTCGCTGTACTCGGTCGTTACGACGTTCGCACCGGTTTCCGGGTTGTGGAAGGTCGTGTAGACGACACCCGGCTGGACCCGCTCGGTGATTTTCGCCGTCAGCGTGATCTCGCCCTTGCGGCTCGCCAGCGAGACGCGTTCGCCGTCCCTGATGCCGCGCGTCTCCGCATCGTGCGGGTGTATTTCCAACAGGTCTTCGCCATACCAGACGACATTGGGCGTACGGCGCGTCTGCGCGCCGACGTTGTACTGTGACAGGATCCGGCCGGTGGTGAGCAACAGCGGAAACTTGCGATTCGTACGCTCCTCGGTCGGCACGAATTCCGTCTCGACGAACAGGCCCTTGCCGCGGACGAAGCCGCCGACGTGCATGATCGGCGTGCCCATTGGCGCCTGCTCGTTACACGGCCACTGTACGCTGCCGACGCGGTCGAGGAACTCGAAGGACACGCCGGCGAACGTCGGCGTGAGCGCCGCGATCTCGTCCATGATCTCCGCCTCGGACGCGTAGTTCATCGGGTAGCCCATGGCCTGCGCGAGGTCCTGGGTGATCTGCCACTCGGGCTTGCCCTGGCGCGGTTTCATGACCGGGCGGACGCGATTGATCCGCCGCTCGGCATTGATGAACGTGCCGTCCTTCTCGAGGAACGACGTGCCGGGCAGGAATACGTGGGCGAACTTGGCAGTCTCGTTCAGGAACAGGTCCTGCACGACGACACATTCCATGTTCGATAGCGCCGCCTCGACGTGCAGCGTGTTCGGGTCGGACTGCGCCAGGTCCTCGCCCTGGATGTACATGCCCTTGAACTGGCCGCCGACGGCGGCGTCGAACATGTTCGGTATCCGGAAGCCGGGTTCTCCGTCGAGTTCTACACCCCAGTGTTTCGAGAAGGCCGCGCGGACCGCGTCGTCGGTGATCGGGCGATAGCCCGCGAGCTCGTGCGGGAACGAGCCCATGTCGCAGGAGCCCTGCACGTTGTTCTGGCCGCGCAGCGGGTTCACGCCGCAGCCCGAGTAGCCGATGTTGCCGGTGGCCATCGCGAGGTTGGCCATGCCCATGACCATCGTCGAGCCCTGGCTGTGCTCCGTGACGCCGAGGCCGTAGTAGATGGCCGCGCGCTCGGCGCCGCCGTACAGGCGCGCCGCGGCGCGAATTGTTGCCGCGGGCACACCCGAGATCTGCTCGACGGCTTCGGGAGAGTTCTCCGGCCTGAGGATCATGGTCTTCCAGGCCTCGAACGATTCCAGGTCACAGCGCTCCCGCACGTAGTCCTCCCGGACCATGCCCTCGCTGACGATCACGTGCGCCAACGCATTGATTACCGGTACGTTGGTGCCTGGCAGCAGCGGCAGGTGATAATCGGCCTCGATGCGCGCGCTGCGCACGAGATCGATGCGGCGCGGGTCCATTACGATCAGCCTGGCGCCCTCACGCAGCCGGCGCTTCATCTGTGAGGCGAAAACCGGGTGTCCCTCGGTCGGGTTTGCGCCGATGACAATAATGACATCGGCATCCATGACGCTTTCGAAGGGCTGCGTGCCCGCCGAAGTGCCGAGGGTCTGTTTCAGTCCGTAGCCGGTCGGCGAATGGCAGACGCGGGCGCAGGTGTCCACGTTATTGTTGCGGAAGCTCGTGCGTACCAGCTTCTGCACGACGAACACTTCTTCGTTCGTGCAGCGCGAGGACGTAATGCCGCCGATCGACTTGCGACCGTACTTCGCCTGGATTTCCTTGAAGCGGCGAGCCGTAAAGCCGATAGCCTCTTCCCAGCCGACCGCCCGCCATGGTTCGCTGATGCTGTCGCGGATCATCGGCGTCAGGACGCGATCGGGATGCGTGGAGTAGCCCCAGGCGAAGCGGCCCTTGACGCAGCTGTGGCCCTTGTTCGCCTGGCCGTCCTTCCACGGCGTCATCCGGACGACCTGGTCGCCCTTCATCTCTGCCTGGAACGAACAACCGACACCGCAGTAGGCGCAGGTCGTCAGGACCTTGTGGTCCGGCTGGCCGTTGTCGATGATCGACTTTTCCATCAGCGTCGCCGTCGGGCAGGCCTGCACACAGGCGCCGCAGGAGACACACTCGGAGTCGAGGAACGAGTCGCTCATGCTCGCGGAAACCTTCGATTCGAAGCCTCGGCCCTCGATCGTCAGTGCCAGCGTGCCCTGGACTTCGTCGCAGGCGCGGACGCAGCGCGAGCAGACGATGCACTTGCTCGGATCGAAGCTGAAATACGGATTGCTGGAATCGATCTCGGCATCGAGGTGATTTTCGCCAGCGAAACCGTAACGAACCTCTCGCAGGCCGACCGCGCCGGCCATGTCCTGCAGCTCGCAGTCGCCATTCGCGGAACAGGTCAGGCAATCGAGCGGGTGGTCGGAGATATAGAGCTCCATCACGTTACGCCTGAGCTTCGCAAGCTGGCTGCTCTGCGTGCGGATCTTCATGCCTTCACTGACCTTCGTCGTGCAGGAGGCCGGATAGCCCTTCATCCCGTCTATCTCGACGAGACAGAGGCGGCACGAGCCGAACGGCTTCAGGCTGTCGGTCGCGCAGAGTTTCGGTATGTCGACACCTACTTCGCGCGCCGCGCGCAGCACCGAGGTGCCGGTCCTGACGGTCGTCTCGCGGCCGTCGATCTCGACGCGCACGGTGTCCGCCGACGTGCTCGCCGGCGTTCCCAGGTCGTGCTGTCGCGTTGGATTCATCGCTTTCCTCCCGACCGGGGCTCGAAGTCCCCGGGAAAGTGCTTCAATGCGGATTTGACCGGGTAGGGGGTCAACCCTCCCATGGCACATAGCGAACCCTGGACCATCGTCTCGCAGAGTTCGTCGAGTAATTCGAGGTTGGCGGCGCGATCCTGGTTCCCGAGAATGCGATCGATGACCTCGACGCCACGGACCGACCCGATGCGGCAGGGCGTGCACTTGCCGCAGGACTCGACCGAGCAAAACTCCATCGCGAACCGCGCCTGGGCCGCCATGTCGACCGTGTCGTCGAACACGACTATGCCGCCGTGGCCGATCATGCCGCCGGCGGCGGCGAACGCTTCGTAGTCGAGCGGCGTGTCCAGCAGGCTGTCCGGCAGGTAAGCGCCGAGCGGACCGCCGACCTGGACCGCACGGACCGGGCGTCCCGAAGCCGTGCCGCCGCCCCAGTCCTCGATCAGCGACCGGAGTGTCGCGCCGAAAGGTATCTCGACGAGACCGCCGCGCTTCACGTTGCCCGCCAGCTGGAAGGCGAGCGTGCCCTTCGAGCGGCCGCTGCCGAGCGCCGCGTAGGCTGCGCCGCCCAGTCGAACGATGTCGGGTACCGATGCCAGCGTCACGACGTTGTTTACGACCGTCGGTTTGCCGAACAGGCCCTCGAGCGCCGGCAGGGGCGGCTTGTAGCGGATCAGTCCGGCCTTGCCCTCCAGGCTCTCGAGCATCGCCGTTTCCTCGCCACAGACATAGGAGCCCGCGCCGAGATGCAGCTCGATGTCGAAGTCGAAGCCGCTGTCCCTGACATTGGTGCCGAGCCAGCCGTGCTCGCGAGCGTTCGCGATGGCTTGCCCGAGGATGCGGCGTGCGAGCGGGTATTCGGAGCGCAGATAGATGTAGCCCTTGTGCGCGCCGACGGTGTATCCCGCTATCAGCATGCCCTCGATCAGCGTGTACGGATCGCCTTCCATCAGGATGCGATCGGAGAACGTGCCGCTGTCGCCCTCATCGGCGTTGCAGGCGATGTACTTCCGGTCGGCCGTCGCTGCGGCTACCGTGCGCCACTTGATCCCGGCCGGAAAGCCGGCGCCGCCGCGGCCCCGCAGCCCGGATTCGATGACGTGCTCGAGGACGGCGGACGGACCGAGCTCGAAGGCGCGCCCGATGCCCTCGAAGCCGCCCGCGGCGCGGTAAGCGTCCATCGATAGCGGGTCGTCGATACCGACCCGGCGAAACGTCCAGCGCTGCTGCGTCGCCAGGTACGGAATCTTCTCGGCGGGCCCGAGCGACAGGGCATGTGTGCCGCCCTCGAACAGGCCGGCAGCGACCAGGCCGTCCACGTCTTCCGGGGCGACGGGTCCGTAGGCCGTTCGCGTGCCGCCGGTCTCGACTTCGACGAGCGGCTCCAGCCAGGACAGGCCGCGCGAACCGTTGCGAACGAGTTCGACGGCCATGCCGTGATTCCGCTGCGCGGCGCTCTCGAGCGCGACCGCGACCTCGTCGGCGCCGAGCGATACGGCGGCGGTCTCTCGCGGCACGAATACGCGGACGCTGCGGCTCATGTCACGCGTCCTCCGTGCTGGCGAGCAGGCGATCGAAGCATGCAGCATCGACCCGCCCGTACACGCGTTGGTTGATCATCACGGCCGGCGAACAGGCGCAATTGCCCAGGCAGTACACCGGTTCGAGCGTGACGCTGCCGTCGCTCGCCGTATCCTTCACTTTTAGCCCGAGCTTCTTCTCCGCGTAGGCGGTCAGCTCGCGCGAGCCCATCGCCTGGCATGCCTCCGCCTGGCAAATCTTGACGACCACCTTGCCGGCGGGCTGCCGCCGGAAGTCGTGATAGAAACTGACGACCCCGTGCACGTCGGCGCGCGACAGGTTCAGCTCGTCGGCGATCTGCCGGACTGCTTCGTCGCTTATAAATGAGTAGCGCTCGAGGAAGCCGTGCAGTATCTGCACCAGCATCTCGGGTTTCGCGCCGTGCTGCGCGATGATCTCGGAGGCGATTGCCTTGTCGTAACGAATGGTCATTCTCGAATGCTTAGCCGGCCGGCGCCGGAATAGATGTTGAAATTGCCCTGCCGCAGGAATCCGACGAGCGTCATGCCGAACTCTCGCGCCAGCCGTACGGCAAGGCTCGACGGTGCGCTGACTGCGGCCAGCAGCGGCATGCCGGCGGCAAGCGTCTTCTGGGTCAGCTCGAAACTCGCCCGGCCCGACACGATCAGGCCCAGGTCGCCCGCCGGAAGTCGGTCCGCCGCCAGCAGCGCACCCACGACCTTGTCTACCGCATTGTGACGGCCGACGTCCTCCCGCACAACGATGATGGTCCCGCCCTGGTCGAAGGCCGCGGCGGCATGCAGCCCGCCGGTCCGGTCGAAAACCTGCTGCGCGTCACGGAGCCGCCCCGGCATCGATGCCAGCACGCCGTGCGACAGGCTGAACTCGCCGCCCGGGCGGTCGACGGCTACCTGCAGTGCCTCGATGGAGGCCTTGCCGCAAACCCCGCAACTGGAGGTCGTATAGAAGTGGCGCGTCAGGGCGTCGAGATCGACAGTTACCGCCGGATCCAGTTCGACGCGTATCGTATTCCGGTGGCCGGACTCGGGGTCGGGCGCGCCGGCGGCCTCGGCGGATACCACATCCGCGGCGCGCCGGATGACTCGCTCGGTAAACAGGAAGCCGAGCGCGAGGTCGACGTCGTGGCCCGGGGTCCGCATCGTCACGGCAATGCTCCGCGCTGCCGCCCCGGTGGCCGTCGCCGAGCACAGCTGGATCTCGAGGGGTTCCTCGACGGCGACCAGGTCGGACTGCGGCTGCCGCCGCTCGTCCTGCACCCTGTCTATGTCTATTGCCAGGCTGGAGCCAGTCATCTGCCGAGTTGCCGTTCGCTTCAGGGGGGTGGAAGTATATATCAGCGCCGCCTGCCGCAGCGCGAGACATTGATTATTAAGTGAAAAATCCAATCAGGGCGGGTCGTCCGGCGGGCCCGCCTGCAAGCGGTCGCGGTAGGTCGCGGCAGGGTTGCGGGCCGTGATGGCATCCCGGAGCCAGGCGAGTTCCGCCTCGTCCCGCAGGACGACGCGGCCGTCGACGACGTCGATGCCCAGCCGACCGAACACCGGGTCGAGTTCGGGAAAGCCCGGCGCATCGGCATGCGCTTCGTATAGCGGCAACAGGACCGGTACGCCGAGCAGTGAATCGAGCGTCCGGAACAACTCCGGGCCGGACCAGATCTCGCTCGAGGGCAGGCAGCAGGATTGGAGCCCGGCGAGGGCGACATCTAGGCTCAGTTCCCCGCCGGTACGCGCCCGCAGTTCGACGTCGGCGAGCAGGGCCAGTGCGGCACCGCTCCAGTACACCTTCATCAGCGCCGCACGCTTGCCGCCGGCGGCGGCCGCGTTCGG
This sequence comes from Gammaproteobacteria bacterium, assembly GCA_029884165.1. Classification (GTDB taxonomy): domain Bacteria; phylum Pseudomonadota; class Gammaproteobacteria; order Steroidobacterales; family Woeseiaceae; genus JAOUIH01. Next base: position 55,075 of record JAOUIH010000013.1, read on the forward strand.
CGACAGCTCGGGCCGGGACTGTCGACCGCGCTCGAGGCCGGCATGGATCTTTTGCCACGCCTCCAGGGGCTGGTAGCCGCCGGCACGGGCGAGCAGCACGTTCTGGTAGTACTGGGCGAAGCCTTCGGATATCCACCGGTCGCTGCTACCGAGATAAGGCAGCATCAGGTGGCTGAATTCGTGCGTCGCAGTCCAGTCGGCGAGGTAGTCGGCCAGCGCCCGGCGCTGGTCCACGAACAATTCGACGATCTCGCCGCCATCACGAGCGACGCGCCCGAAGGGCACGGCGGATTTCCCGCCGCGGGCGGCGCCCACCGGTATGACGACAACCTGCGGCGCCGGGTTCGGGAAGCGGCCGTAGGCCAGCGTCACGTCCGTGGCCGTCGCCACGAGCCATGCCAGGATCGAAGCGGAGTCCAGCGCTGGTTCGGCGCGCAACAGCGACACGCGGAGCCGCGCACCCGGCACCTCCAGCACGTGCTGGTCGAAGGCGCCGAATACGGCCGGCGCGTCGGCGCTCTCCGGCGTGCGCGCCAGCAGGTACGCGTCGGCGTTGCCGGGATCGCGCGGCCACGGCAGTGCCACGCGCAGGCCGTCCGGCAGGTCGAAGCGAAGTCGAAGTGTCGTCTCCGCCCCGAGGTCGGGACGCCATAGCCAGACGGACGGGGCCACGATCCGGTTGCCCGGGGCGAGGCCCCGGTTGCGCCGCTCCTCGCGCGCGGCACGCGCCAGGTCGACCGTGTAGCGCAGGCAGTCGAAACTCGAATCCGGCAGCTCGATGCGGCGCCCGCCGATGCGCAACGGCCGGCCGTCACAGGTCGCGGCGTCGATCAGCACCGTGGCAGCAAGCGGCGAGCGCGCCAGCAGCCGGCGTTGCGGTCCGGCGAATCGTGCCTCGGCTTCGAGACGCGCCAGCCCGGCGTCCACCGCTACCCGGTATTCGTGCTGCCGGTCCGTCGCATGGGCCCCGGCACAGGCAAACAGCAGGGCGATCCCCGCCCGGCAGGACGCGTGGAGTATTTTCTCGGGGCATGGCCTGGTCCTGTCCATCAGCAGGCTACTGACCTCGCGGGACGGCGGGCATTGCATGCGATCGTGCGGTCTGCACGCCGGGCATTGGTGCTGTCAACTGCGGTTCTCCGTTATGCCTGCGTTCAGGTTCGCTGTGTCATACTCGCGCCGGTTTTCGATGCCGACATGCGTGCCCGAGTGAAAATGCGAACCATTCGCAACAACCGAAAGCCAGGCCATTTGTATTAACATACGCGACGCCCCGCAGGGGTTCGACACGATGAAAAACGAAGGAGTTACCGTGAGCAAGATTGCCCGACGCCAGTTTTTGCAGATCTCGGCGGTTGCAGCCGCAGGCGCCATGCTGCGCCCGGCGACCGAAGCGCGCGCGCAGGACATGCCGCAGCTTGCCGAAGACGACCCGATGGCGATGTCGATGAAGTACACGCACGATGCCAGTTCGGTTGATCCCGCCACCCGCGCGAATCCGGCACCCGAGCAGAATTGCTCGAACTGCGCGCTGGTACAGGGCGCCGACGGTGATGCCTGGCGTCCGTGCCAGATCTTCCCCGGCAAAGTCGTGAACGCAAACGGCTGGTGCGCCGTCTGGGCCCCGAAGGCCTGACGATGCCCTGATCGGTTCCGCCCCCGGCGGCTCCGATGTCCGTTACAACATGTGCCGGCGGCAGGGCGAACCTGCCGCCGGCCTGTTTTTTTGAGCTTTCGCACGCCGGCAGGTTTCGATTGGCGCCGGCGCCGCAGCGCTCGGTTTGACCCGGTAAAGTGCAAGGATCTGTTTTTGCGGTCGTGGAGGCGAGAGATGCCCGAACTGCGCATCAAGCACTTCTATCACAGGCCGACGGGGACCCTGTCCTACGTCGTCAGCGATCGCGAGAGCCGCAAGGCGGCGATCATCGACCCGGTGCTCGGGTTCTCCGTGGTGTCCGGAAGAACGGACCGCGGACCGGCAGTGGAACTCCTCGACTACCTGAGGGAACAGAAGCTCGAACTCGACTGGATACTCGAGACGCATGCGCATGCGGACCACCTGTCAGCCGCCCAATTCGTCAAGCGGGAAGCGGGCGGCAAGGTCGGCATCGGCGAGGGCATCCGCAAGGTGCAGGCGCACTTCCAGGGCGTATTCAACCTCAAGGCTCCGTTCCGGCCGGACGGCAGCCAGTTCGACCGCCTGTTCGCCGATGGCGATACGTTCATGCTCGGCGGCATGGAGGGCCGGGTCCTGAATACACCGGGCCACACGAGCGACAGCATCACCTACCTGATTGGCGACGCCGCATTCGTCGGGGACAGCCTGTTCGTGCCGGACTTCGGCACGGCGCGCTGCGATTTTCCGGGCGGCGACGCGGAGCTGCTGTACGACTCGATCCAAAAATTGTTTGCGCTCCCGGCGGGCACACGCCTGTTCATGTGTCACGACTATCCACCAGAGAGCCGCGGCCTGCGCTACGAGGTCACAGTCGAAGAGCAGCTGCAGACGAACATTCACGTCGGTGGCGGGAAGTCGAAGGCGGAGTTCGTCCGAATGCGCCAGGAACGGGATGCGACGCTGAACCTGCCCGCGCTGATCCTGCCGTCGATCCAGGTCAATATCCGGGCCGGCGAGCTGCCCGAGGCCGAGGACAACGGGGTGTCCTATCTGAAAATTCCGCTCGACCTCCTGTAGTTGTCCCGCCCCGGCAGTGCAGCGTGTAAAATGAGCCGCGCAAAGAGACCCGGAGTACCCCCTTGTTCGAATCCCTCGACGCGTTGGCCGCCGACGCGATACTCAAACTGATTGCCGAGCACCAGCAGGACACGCGCGCGCACAAGGTAGACCTCGGCGTCGGCGTGTATCGCGACCAGCATGGTCGGACGCCCGTGCTCTCGTCCGTGAAGAAGGCGGAGCGTTACCTGGTCGAGCACCAGGATACGAAGGCGTACCTCGGTTCCGGCGGCGACCCTGTCTTCAATGACCAGATGCAGCGCATCACGTTCGGCGACGCATCCTCGGGTAACGATCGAATTACGACCCTGCAGACGCCTGGCGGATCCGGTTCGCTGCGCATCGCCGCCGGGCTGTTGCTGCGCGCCAGGCCCGACTGCCGGGTCTGGATCAGTGACCCCTCGTGGAACAACCACGTGCCCCTGCTGGGCGGCGCCGGTCTCAGGCTGGAAAAGTACCCTTACTACGATGCAGCGACTCGTGGCCTGCGTTTCGACGACATGATGGCGAAACTCGCCACGGTGCCGGCGGGCGACGTCGTGCTGATGCACGCCTGCTGCCACAACCCGACGGGCCTCGACCCGAGTCCCGAGCAGTGGCGCCAGGTCGCGGATCTCGTCGTCGAGCGCAATCTCGTGCCGTTCGTCGATATCGCCTACCAGGGCTTCGCGACCGGGCTCGACGAGGACGCGCTGCCCGTGCGCCTGCTGGAAGACCGCGTCCCCGAAATGCTGGTGTCGAGTTCGTGCTCGAAGAATTTCGGGCTGTACCGCGACAGGGTGGGCGTCTTGTCGCTGCTTTCGGCCGACGCGAAGACCAATACAGCTGTGCGCAGCCAGGCTTACCAGATCGTGCGCACGATGTACTCGGTACCGCCGGATCACGGTTGTGCGGTCGTGAGCCACATATTGCGCGACAAGGCGCTGCGAGCCGAGTGGATCGGCGAACTGGCCGAAATGCGGGGACGCCTCAAAGCCATGCGCCGGCTGCTGGTCGACGCGTTGGGGCAGCACGCACCCGGCCATGACTTCTCGCACGTAATCGGCGCGAACGGTATGTTCTCGTTCCTCGGCGTCAGCCCGGAACAGGTGCAGCGGCTGAAGTCCGACTACGCGGTGTACATGGTCGATTCCGGCCGCATCAATGTCGCCGGCATAACGCCGGGCAACGTCGAGTATCTCGCGAAGTCGATCGCCGCGGTCCTCTAACAGGATGTTGAAAAAGGTCGTCCAGACCTTTTTCAACGTCGCGAGTCCGGCGCATGTCCGGACTCGCTCCCGACGGTTCAAGCACTTACGTGCTTGAACCGCGGGCGAGACATCCTTGTCTCGCGCC
>JAOUIH010000209.1 GCA_029884165.1 Gammaproteobacteria bacterium
AGAGAGCCGAGCTTAATGAAATAGCGAAACATCGTGCCCCCCTGGCCGTCAGCCGTTGGCGACCATCAGGCCGGGTGCGTCCATGCCGACGCGTCCGTCGCGAACCTGGATGTTGCGCTCGGCCCGCATAGCGAGGCTCGGTTCGTGCGTCACCATGATGATCGTCGCTCCCTCGCCGTGGATCTCCTCGAGCAGCTGCATGATGCTTTCGGCCATGTTGGAGTCGAGGTTACCCGTCGGTTCGTCCGCCAGCAGGAAGCGCGGCTCACCCGCGAGCGCCCGCGCGATTGCAGCCCGCTGCTGCTGGCCGCCCGACAGTTGCGACGGCAGGTGCCGCATGCGTGACCCGAGCCCGACGAGTTCCAGGACGCGTTCGATTCGCTTGCGCCGCTCGGCGGCACCGAAACCGCGGTAGCGCAGCGGCACGTCGACGTTGTCGAATATGTCGAGCTCCGGGATCAGGTTGAAGCTCTGAAAGATGAAGCCGATCTTCTCGTTGCGGAAACGCGAGCGCTCGTAATCGTTCAGGCGCGACACGTCGCGCCCGTCGAGTTCATACTTGCCCGACGAAAATTCCTCGAGCAAACCCGCGATGTTGAGGAAGGTCGTCTTGCCCGAACCGGAGGGTCCGGTGACCGAAACGAACTCGCCTTCCGCCACGTCGAGCGAAAATTCGCGCAACGCATGCGTCTCGACCATGTCGGTGCGGTACACCTTGGATATGTTGGTCATGCACAGCATTCCTGGATCTCCTCTTGGTCCGGGTATCAATTACTGACGAAAACGGTTTCGGCGCCTCGGAACTGGTCGACGCTCGAGATCACGACCTGCTCGCCTTCTTGCAGGCCGGCGAGCACCTCGACAGCGGCCAGGCTACGCGCCCCGATTTCGATACTGCGGCGATGAGCCAGCCCGCTCCCGTCGAGGACGTAGGCGATGCGCCCGCCGCCGGAGTCGAGGAACTGGCCACGCTGCAGCGTGAGCACGTTGGATCGCTCCTCGAGCAGGATGCGCGTGCTGAGGCGCTGGTTCTGGCGAATGTTGGCCGGCGACTCGCCGACGAATCGAACGCGCGTGCTGACCTGGTTCGCTACGATCTCGGGCGACACGGCAGCCAGCTGCGCCTGGTAGATGCGACCGCCGATCGTAATTTCCGCGGGCATGCCGATGGCCAGGTCATCGGCGTAGCTTTCCGGGATCTGGGCATCGACCTCGAATACCGTCAGGTCGACGACCGCCATTACCGGCGTGTCCCGCGAGACCGCGGCCTTCTGCGCCACCAGCAGGTCACCCACGATGCCGTTGACCGGCGATCGGATCGCCAGTTCGTCGACCTGGCGATCCAGGTCGGCGACGAGCAGCCGCTGGCGATCGAGCGCCAGCTCGCTGGCTTTCAATTCGAAGGCCAGCCGCTCGTCGAACAGGCTTGCGTCGGCTACCGCATGGGCATGCGCCAGCTCGGCATTCCGGAGATCGTCCTGGGCCTTTTCGAAGTCGATGACGGAGATCACCTTTACGTCATTGGCCGCGTCTGCCCGCCGCTTCTCCCGCTCCGCGGCGATCAGGGCCACCTCGGCGAGGTCTGCCTGTTTGCGCTTCTCCAGCGCCAATTGCCGGGACTCGATCCGCTGCCGGTCCAGCTCCACCTCCTGCTGCGCCAGCGCAGAACGTGCCTGTTGCAGGCTGTTCGCCAGTTCCGGGCTGTCGATTCTCGCCAGGATCTGGCCGGCCTCGACGCTGGCGCCGGCATCCACGGCCAGCGTGATAGTCCCGGCCGCCGGCGCATACAGCGTCGGGCTCACGGCCGCCACGACGCGGCCCTGCACGGCCACGTCCCGGACCAGGTCGCCGCGTTCGACGCTCGCTATACGGAGACGCTCGGCCGGCACCGTTACGGTGGCGTTGGCCCAGCGGCCGACGACCGGGACCGACAGCCACACCAGCACCGCCAGCGCGAGGGCGACGCTACTGCCGATAACGAGCCGGCGCCGGTTACCCGGGGCCGCAAGCCGAATATCCTGCGCTGACGTGTCTTCGATCCTGATCCCCATGCGCCCCGCTGTCCCCGGCTAGAGTCCGCGAGCCGGCCCTGACCGGCTCATTCCTGCTTTTGATGCGCCACGTCCGGAAATGGTTGTAAGGGGCATGGCGCCCCCCTGCACTTGGTCAGGAAATCGTCACGCAGGGATCAGGAGCGGGTCAGGTCTTCGCAACCGTGGCCCGGGATCATGCATCCAGGGCCACGATCACCGGAGCGAAGACGATGTACGAGGATAGAATTGACCAGGAAATCGAATTCAGTGTGCTGGCGCTGGGCGTGGCCTATGCCTCCGTCCTGGTCTGGATGATTTGCTGCCTCGCCGGCTGAACGCAGGGCCATTTCGCCCGGGTACGCCGCTACCGCCCTAAGGCGTGGTCGACACCCGCGGATCCGACTCCGCCAGCACACGTATTTCGGGCGCGTCGTCCTGGACCGAGACACTGACCAGCCGGCGCTGCCCGTCGAGCGTCATCAGCCACGGGTGCCAGCTGTCGCTCTCGCCGCGCCGATAGTACCCCGACACCTGCCAGCCTCCGGCTGCCGGGTACACGTAGGTCTTGCCGACCGCGCGGTTCGGATGCAGCGGATCGATCAATTCGACCTCATTGCCCGCACCGAGAAGCTCCGCCAGGACAGCCGCCGCGGCGTGCACCGCCGCCTCTTCCCGGGCTCGCTGCAGCTGAGGCTCCGGGTCGGTGACCCGGGTATAGGCGAGCCAGGCCAGCAGCAGGCCGACCCCGAACGCGAAAACCAGCCCGACTATATTCTGGCGCATGCCCGCTCCTACGGAATGCCGATCAGCTTGTGTGTCTGCAGGGAAAGCCGCCAGCGCGGATGCGCGAGACAATACCGGATCGCCGCCCGCGTGTGGCTTTCCCGCTGTGCATCGTCGAGCGGCTGCAGGAACCAGTGTTCGAACTCGAGGTTCTCGAAACGCTCCGGCTGCGCCTCGGCTTCGGCCTGCGGATACACCAGCTTGAGCTCGTCGCCGCGCGTCTGTGCCAGTGGCGCCCTTCCCTTGGGACTGACGCAGATCCAGTCGATACCGGGCGGCGCTGCGATCGTCCCGTTGGTCTCTACGCCGATCTCGAAGTCCCGCTCATGGAGGGCGGCGATCAGTTGCTGGTCGAGCTGCAACAGCGGCTCGCCACCCGTGCACACGACGAAGCGTTTCCCGCCTCCGTTGCAGCCGGGCCACGCCGCCGCCACTGCATCGGCAAGCTCGGCCGCCGACTGGAATTTGCCGCCGCCGGGTCCGTCGGTGCCGACGAAATCCGTGTCGCAGAACTGGCATTCGGCCCCGGCGCGATCCCTGAGGCGACCCGTCCACAGGTTGCAGCCGGCGAAGCGGAGGAAAACCGCCGCCCGCCCAGCCTGCGCCCCTTCCCCCTGCAGCGTGAAGTAGATTTCCTTGACCGTGTACGTCATGCGGACAGCAACGGGTCGGCGATACCCGCCTCCGCAAAGCCCCGGGCCCGCAGCCGGCAGGCCGGGCACTGGCCGCAGGGCGGCCGCCGGCCCTCGTAACAGCTGTGTGTCAGTCGCATGGCGTCCAGCGCGCCGAGTTCTTGCGCCAGCAGCACGGTGTCCTTTTTCGACAGGTGCATGAGGGGCGCATGAATTTCAATTTCGCTCTCCATGCCGAGCCGCAACGTGCGCTCGAGCGCCCGGATCGTTTCGTCGCGGCAGTCCGGGTATCCGCTGTAGTCGGTCTGGGCCACACCCGTCACGATATGCCTGATCCCGCGCGGCCAGGCATAGGCTGCCGCGAACGTCAGGAAGACCAGGTTGCGCCCGGGCACGAAGGTGCTCGGCAGACCGCCCGCCCCGTCCGCGGACACCTCGACCTCGCCATCCGTCAAAGCACTGCCGCCAATAGCCGCGAAGGTATCGATGGGCA
>JAOUIH010000210.1 GCA_029884165.1 Gammaproteobacteria bacterium
CGTCGGGCCATTCATCAGGGGAGCATCGGAAGGGTCAATTCGCGCCGCCATCGACGCGACCAACGAAATGCTCGTCGTCAAGCAGTCCATCACTGACAGCGAAGTTTCCGCGGTGGCCGCCTACCTGCGCTATCTGGGCACGATGCAAGTCGTTCGGACGCTCGCCAAGAGAGGCCGGTTCCTGCCGGACCAGGCCAGCGTGCGACCGGGTACCCGGATACAGCTCGTCGTTCAGAACGCCGGGCTCGATACTCACACCTTCCGCAGCGACAATATGGGGATGGCCGATGTCGTAATTCCCGGCCGGTCGGCGGCAAGCCGCGAGTGGCTTGCGCCCGGTGAGGAAGGCGAGTTTTCCCTGTACTGCATCGATTGCAAGCTCGACAAGCAGTCACTGACTTTGCGGGTCGACAAGGCGGCGCAGGAGTTCGTCCCCGGCACACCTCTGAATGCTCCGGCCGCCGGCAGCGGCATGTAAGCTCATGCCGACCCACTCCGCAGCGGTCGATGCGCATGAGGGCAGCGCCGGTGCCCGGCGTTCCGGTTTCGCCGGCCGGCAGGCCGTCGCCGCGATCCTGACCCTTGCGATCGCCTCGATGATCGCAGCGAGCTGGCTGGTCTTCCCCTATTTCATCAAGGAAATGGACCTCATCGCGGACGTCGGGACAGACATCAAGCAGACAAACCTGAGGCGGGCGATAAGTATCGGCAGTCTCCTGACGCGAACGAGTTTCGGGTCAGGCGAGGCTCAGCTCGATGTACTGTTTGCGACACCGGAGTTTTTCGAGATAGCGGGTCAACCCTCCGCTGCGAAGCAGTACCGGCCGGATCAATTCCTGGTGTTCCTGCTGACCGAAACGACCCATACTGAAGACCTCCCCACGCAGCTGCCGCGGGCCGTTCTGTCGGTTGACGGTCAGGACTATGAAGCTTTCGATGTCGATGGGCCACTGGAGGTCTATCACCACCGCGTCGTCACCATTCGATTCCGTGCCGCCCGCGATGACCGGTCGCCGGTACTTGGCCCTGATGCGCGCAGCCTCTCGCTCACCCTGCACAACACCTGGGATCCGGACAAACTGCCGCGCGTGGTCGAGTGGGAACTGCCGCTCGAGTATCCGGCAGAACTTACCGCGGGACCCGGCTGGTCGCCCATCATGGTGCTCGGTCTTTCGGCCGGTCTCCTGTCCTTCGTGCTCACACCCTGCCTGCTGCAGTTACTCATTATTTACCTGGCCACACTGACGGGACTTTCACTGGGTGCCGGTCGAAACGGCATTGACAATGCCACCTCCGGTGCCAGGAAGGCGGTGTTATGGAATTCGCTGGCATTCGTTGCCGGCCTGACCGCCTTGTTCACTGCGACGGGTGCCGCAATGGGGGAGGCGGGCAAGCAACTCCAGATTCACCTCGCGCAGTGGAGTCCGGCGCTCAGCATCGCGGCCGGCATACTGATCATAGTCATGGGCATCTGGGTTGGCGTACGGTCCCGAGCGCCGCTCGTATGCCGGATCGCGACACGAATGCCGAAAGCAGCAAGCTCGAATCCAGCGTCCTGCCTCGGTTCCGCGTTGATCGCCATCGGCTTTACGCTGGGTTGCATGACCTGCTTCGGTGGCGCGATTATCGCGACCCTCCTGATCTATGTCGGATCGCTGGGCAGCGCCCTCGTCGGCGCCGCGGTCATGCTGGGGTTTTCGATGGGCGTCGGGGTCCCTTTTCTGCTGGCCGCGGTATTTCTGTCTCGCGCCACGAAATCGCTGGCGAGGCTCGAACCGTTCGTGCCGGCGACTGGCCTGGTGAGCATGCTGGTGATCGTTTCGTTCGGCATAGTGCTGCTGACCGGCAACTTCCATGCCTTGAGCGACGCCATTTATCCGTGGCTCGGGCTTTGACCGCGAGATGGGCGAGCTGAGGTGTTTCCGTTCGATTGTTCTCGCAGTTGCGTGGCTCGCGCTGTCACACGCGGGCAGGACATCCGCAGCCGCCTATGACGACGGCGCACGCTATGCATTTGCCGGTAGCCCATCCACGCGGTCCGTCTACGTCATCGACCTGCTGGAACGGAAACTGGCTGACACGATAGCGCTCGAGCGCCCGCCGGATATCGTCGCGGTTTCTGACCGGGTGAAAGCCTTGCTCGTTGCCAGCCGTAACGACCAGACCCTCACACTGATCGATCTCAGCGATCCGGCTCTCGAGCGGATAGGCTACGACATCGGCATCACTCCGACCCAGCTGCTCGTCAGCCCCCCGGGGGAATGGGTCGCTGTCTACGACGATGCGCGTCTCGAGCTGCAGGTTCACGCGATACGGCGTCGCGAAATGCTCCTGGCCGCCACGAATATCAGCACCGATCGGCCGGTAATCTTCAGCCTGGACGGCACGAAGGTCTACTGGGTCGACAACTCGACGGGCTCCCTCAACTCGGTCGACCTCTGGGGCAACCGCGCAACCATTACCCTTGCTGCCGCCGCTTCCGGCCTGTCGGCGATGTCACGCAGCATCGACGGCGCATTCGGGTTCGTGAGCGATGCCGATCGCAATGTCGTGCACGTCATCGACTTGCCGAAATTCGAGGCTTTTGCGTCGCTTCGCGTCGGTAGCCGGCCGGGCCGGCCCTGGGGCACGAGCGACGGTCGGTACATGATCGCACCCAACACGGCGGACGGGACGGTCACCGCCATCTCGACGGCAACCGGGCAATCCGTTTACACGATCCGCGCCGTGGACGAGCCACGCTACGTCGCGCCGGGTTGGCTGGATACCGTTGCTGCTGTCGTCAGCGAGTCCGGCGACGTTGTATTCTTCGATGTGGAAACCGGCACCGTGCACAAGCGCTACGAGTTGGGCACGGCCCCGCTTGAAGGAATCGTGACGTCGGATTCACTCACGCTGGCCGTACCCTTGCCAGGGGCCGGAACGCTCGCCATCTTCGACATGCGTCGAATGAGCATGCTGGAAGGCATCAGCGGACTCCCGCGCGATATAGGACCGGTTTCACTTGCCGTCTCCAATAACCTGTGCCACTGACCGGAACCAGGATGTCGCCGATTCATCAGTTGTTGTCAGCATGGAAGAGGAAAATCTTCCCGCTGTTTGTGACCGCGGTGGTGCTGCAGGGCATGGCGTCCGCGGAAACGCCGGTCACTGGCGAGTTCCGGCTGACGGACCAGGACGGCGCAGCGGTCACGGAACACACGTACGACGGGAAGTTGCGCATCGTGTTTTTCGGCTTTACCCGCTGCCCCTACGTTTGTCCGACCACCTTGCACGAGCTGAGACGGGCCATGCTGCTGCTGGGCGAGGATTCCGCCGGCATCCAGCCGATTTTTATCAGTATCGATCCGGCGAATGATACGCCAGCGGTGCTGTCGACCTATGTCGCTTCATTTCATACCTCGTTGGTCGGCTTGACGGGGACGACGGAGCAGGTTCGTGCCGCGGCCGACGCCTTTCGCGCCACGTACGGGACGCAGCCGGGAGGTGATGCGGAATCCGCTGCGCCGTACCACAGCAACTACCTGTACCTGATGGACCGGCAAGGTGGCTTTCTGGATGTGATTGGAGCCAGCGCGAGGTCGGAGACGATCGCGAGCCGCATCCGCGAGCATCTTCGATCTCCTGGGCAATCGCCGCGGGCACCGTCTCCTGACTCGAACTAAGGGCGATACACGGATCTTCAGTGGCGATGCGGCCGGCCCGTTGCGCAACCGCAGGCCGTCGCGGCGGGGCTCTTCTTGTCCACTACGGTGCTGCGCCTGAGAACTCCGAGCTTGAGACCCGCGCCGCCGGTCACGATTCTGCGCACGCGTCGACCGGACTCCGGATCGTGCGTCAGCGGTTCGTCATTCATTCGCTGAAAGACCTCGAAG
>JAOUIH010000078.1 GCA_029884165.1 Gammaproteobacteria bacterium
GCGGTGGCGTTCCGGGCGGGCCAGAGCCCGCTCGCCATCGCGCCGGAATACGAGGCGTACTTCCTCGAGGAGATGACGCGGTCCGATTACTCGGATTACTGGAAGAATATCGCGCTGAACTGGAAGGACCACTACGACGCCACCGCCGACGCAGCGATGCTGCACGTCGGCGGCTGGTACGACATTTTCCTCCGGGGCACGATCGAGAATTACGTCGCGCTCAGCGCGAAGAAGTCGTCCCGCATCGAACTCCTGATCGGCCCGTGGACCCACTCGGGCAATACCCGCACGTATGCCGGCGACGTCGATTTCGGGCCCGCCGCCGCGATCGAGGACTTCCACGGCGACTTTCATCGCCGCTGGTTCGACCGGCACCTGAAAGGAGTGGGCGCCGGCGACGAGGCGGCGCCGATCCGGCTGTTCCTGATGGGCACCGGCGACGGCGGGCGCGACGCAGCCGGGCGGCTACGACACGGCGGTTACTGGTTCGAGACCGCGTCCTGGCCGCCGCCCGGGGCGGAGCCCGCAGCATTCTACCTGCAGGTCGACGGCTCGCTCGACCGGCGCGTGCCGACGGAGCGGAACTCATCGACGACCTATACCTTCGATCCAGCCGATCCGGTGCCGACGATCGGCGGCAACGTCTCCGCGCGCGTCGGCGACGGCGCGTTCGACCAGCGCGAGCGGGCGGACTTTCCGCCCTCGGCGGCGCCCTGGCTGCCGCTGGCGGCACGTCCGGACGTGCTGGTGTTCCAAACGGCGCCGCTCACCGAGGACGTGGTCGTCGCCGGGCCGATCGAGGTGGTGCTGTGGGCGTCGTCGACCGCGCGCGACACCGACTTCAGCGCGAAACTCGTCGATGTGTATCCGCCCGGCGAGGACTATCCCGGTGGATTCGCGATGAATATAAGCGACGCGTTGTTGCGCGCCAGTTACCGCGAGGACCGTCTCGAGCGCGACCTAATCGAGCCGGGCCGCGTGTACCGGTTCGTGATCCGGCCGTTCCCGACGGCCAACGTGTTCCGCGAGGGACACCGGATCCGGCTCGACATCTCCAGCAGCAATTTTCCGCGCTTCGACGTGAACCCGAACACCGGCGAACCGCTGGGGCAGAACCGGCGCCGCATCGCGGCCGACAACACGGTCTTTCACGATAGGCGGAGGCCATCGCACATCGTGCTGTCGGTCCTGCCCGCCCGTCCGCCGATCGCGCAGCGGTGAGCGTCTCCGGCACCGTCGCACCCGTACTTTACATACCGCACGGCGGCGGACCGCTGCCGCTGCTCGGTGACGCGGCACACGCGGGTCTCGTCCGCTTTCTCGCCGAGCTCGGCGTTGCGCTGCCGCGACCGGACGCCATCGTCGTCGTCAGCGCTCACTGGGAGGAGCCGGTCGCCGCCGTCACGTCGGGACGGCGTCCCGAGTTGCTGTACGACTATTTCGGGTTTCCGGAGGAGTCCTACTCGATTGCGTACCCGGCGGCCGGCAACCCGGCGCTCGCCGGGCGCATTGCGGAATTGCTCGCGGCGGCCGGGATCGACTGCCTGCCGGACCCGGACCGGCCGTTCGACCATGGCATGTTCGTGCCACTGACGTTGATGTACCCGGCTGCCGACGTCCCTTGCGTCCAGCTGTCGCTGCTGGCGAACCTGGACCCTGCACGGCACATCGCGATCGGACGCGCGCTCGCGCCGCTACGCGACGCGAACGTGATGGTGCTCGGCTCCGGGATGTCTTTCCACAACCTGCGCGTCATCTGGCAGCCCGAGCGCGGCACGTCGGAGGCGAACGAATTCACGGACTGGCTGGATGCCGCGTGCTGCGACCGTGCGCTCGACGCAACCGGACGCGAGCGGCGGCTCCTCGGCTGGGCGCAGGCGCCGCACGCGCGCTTCGTGCATCCGCGCGAGGAGCATCTGCTGCCGCTCCACGTCTGTGCCGGCGCGGCGGGGTTCAGTCCGGCACGGCTGGCTTTTTCCGGGCCGGTGATCGGCCGGCGCGTGTCCGCGTATCTCTGGTAACCGGGACGATCGAAGCGATCAGCCGCGATCCACCGGGCAACAGCGCGCCTCGTCGCGGGACTTCAGCACCTGGCCTTCGAGCGAGCCCGACCGGTAGACCGTGCAGCCCTTCAGGCCCAACTCCCACGCGCGCTCGTAGAGCTGCCGCACGTCCGCCACGCTCGCAGCTCCCGGCAGGTTGACGGTTTTCGATATCGCGTTGTCGACGAAGGGCTGCAGCGCGGCCTGCATCTGGAGATGCGCGGCAGCGCCCATGGCCTCGGCGGTGACGAATTCCTGCGGCGGCCGGCCGACGTTGCCGTCCAGCCAGGCTGCATACGCATAATCGCGCACGGTAAGCGTCTGCGAAACCCCGCTGGGCCCGATGACTTCGCGGTCGGCCTCCAGCGCGAACACCGGCTCGATACCGCTCGAGACGTTACCGGCCAGCAGGCTGATCGTTCCCGTTGGCGCTATCGCCAGCAGGTGACTGTTGCGTATCCCGTTGCGGGCGATCGAATCGCGCAGCGTGTCGGGCAGGCGTTGGACGAAAGGTCCGGCGAGGTAGCGGTCCCGGTCGAAGTCGGGAAACGCGCCCTTGTCACGGGCGAGTTCGACGGAAACCGAATAGGCCAGGTCGCGGATCTTGCGGAGCAGGCTCGCGGCAGTTGCCCTGGCCGCATCGCTGTCGTAGCGCAGCCCGCACATGATCAGCGCGTCCGCCAGCCCGGTGATGCCGAGACCGATGCGGCGCGTCCGGCGCGCCCGGTCGGCCTGCGCCGGCAGCGGAAACCTCGATGCGTCGATGACGTCGTCGAGGAATCGCACGGCGGTCGCTACGCTGGACGCGACGGCTTCCTCGTCGATCCGCGCGGCGGGCGTGAACGGCTGCCGAACGAAACGGGCGAGGTTCAGCGAACCGAGGTCGCAGGCACCGTGCGGCGGCAGCGGTATCTCGCCGCAGGGATTCGTCGTCGATATCGTCTCGCAGTACCAGAGATTGTTGTCGCGGTTGATGCGGTCGATGAACAGGACGCCGGGTTCCGCGGACTCGTGCGCAGCCGATGCGATCCCCTGCCAGAGTTCGCGAGCCGGCAGCTTCCGGGCGGCATTGGCGCTGCCCGGTGGGAACGCGAGCGTCCATTCGGCGTCGTCTTCGACCGCGCGCATGAAAGTATCGGTAACGAGCACCGACAGGTTGAAGTTCCGGAGCACGCCGCCGGCGCGCTTCGCGTCGACGAAGGCGCCGACATCGGGATGATCGCAGCGCAGGGTCGCCATCATTGCGCCGCGCCTGCTGCTCGTCGACAGCAGGGTTGCACACATCGCGTCCCAGACTTTCATGAAGGACACCGGACCCGACGCGATGACGCCGCTCCTCAGCGCGGGACTGCCGGCCGGCCGCAGCGTCGAGAAATCGCAACCGATGCCGCCACCCTGCTGCATGGTCAGCGCGGCTTCCTTCAGCGCGTCCAGGATGCCGTCGAGCGAGTCGTCGAGCCTGCCTGCGGCAAAACAGTTGAACAGCGTCACCTGCCGGGCGGTACCGGCCCCGGCGATGATTCGTCCGCCGGGCAGGAAGCGCCAGTTGCCGAGCTCGTCGCCAAAGCGCGCTTCCCAGCCGGGCGCGTCGCGCTCGACGGCGGCCACGCATCTCGCTACGCGGCGCCAGGTGTCTTCGATCCCGTCCTCGCCGCCGGCGCGATACTTCGTCTGCCAGATATAGTGCTGCAGCTCGTTCATCGTTGCGAAATGCCGCAAGGTGCTGGTGCCTGACCGATACTACGCCTCGACGGGATGAGCCGCACACGTCCTCCTTAGGTACTAGCCCGAATTGACGCTGCGTCGTCGGGGCGCGATGTTGAGCAACGAGTCAGAGGAGAACTGAAATGTCGGTTGCACGCGTTACAGAAATTTGCGCAGGATCCCCCAAGGGCTTCGAGGATGCGATCCGGAAGGGTATCGAGCGAGCTGACAAGACGCTCGATAACGTGACCGGCGCCTGGATCCAGGACCAGGAGGTCGTGCTCGACAACGGCGCGATCAAGGAATTCCGCGTCCACTTGAAAGTCACCTTCATCCTGAAGGACTGAGAGCGAGCCGCCTGCACCGGCCGGGTTCCCCGTGCCGGTACACACGACACAGCCCGTGGCCGGCGCCGGCCGGCGCAGCCTGAGCGTATGTCACTAAATAAGTATTGACTTAAATAAGATATTGCTTATTATCGTGGCATGGACGCTTTCCTTGCCCTCGCCGACCCCACACGCCGCCGCATCATCGAGTCCTTGCTGGACGGCGAACGCGCCGTCGGCGAGATCGCGGCGGACTTCGACATCAGCGGTCCCGCCGTGTCCCAGCACCTCAAGGTCCTGCGCGAAGCCGGCATCGTGGCCGTCCGGCGCGATGCGCAGCGGCGGATTTACAGCCTCGAGCCGGCCGGGCTCGACGAGGTCGGGGAATGGCTCAATCGATTGCGCGGCTTCTGGAACGAGCGTCTCGACGAACTGGAGCGCGCGCTCGGCAAACCAAGCTGACACGGGGGACGACACAATGGACGAAAACGAATACGGGGAACGAATCGGACCCGGCACGATCCGGTTCCGGCGCCTGCTGCCCGGTCCGATCGAACGGGTCTGGGACTACCTGACGAAGCCCGATCTTCGGGGCCAGTGGCTGGCTTCGGGCAAGACCGAGTTGCTCATCGGCGGCCGGATCGAACTCCACTTCCACAATTCGAAGCTGTCGCGGCAGCCGGACGTCGAGCCGCCCGACAAATACAAGGACGAGCCCGAACAGGCAATCTTCACGGGCGTGGTAACCCGGTGCGAACCGCCGTACCTGCTGGCCCACACCTGGACCGGCGACGGTGAGAACACCGAGGTCTGTTACGAACTCGCGGAACGCGGCGACCGGGTGCTGCTGACGCTGACACACATGAAGCTCGACACGAGCGAACTCGAACTCGGCGTACTGGGCGGCTGGCACCGGCATCTCGAGATACTCGCCGACCGGCTCGCGGGCAGGGAGCCCGAAGCATTCTGGCGGCGCTACCGCGTCCTCGATGCCGCTTACGAGCGGCGCCTGGCCGCACAGGATTGAGGGCCTGCTGGGCGTACGCAGGCCGCGGTGCTAAGGTCGGCGGACCCGATTTGCGGAGCCTCACGATGCGCGTTTTGCTGGCTGTCCTGTGCTCGAGCGTCCTCCTTCCTGCTGCCAGTCCGCTCGCGGACGAGTCCCGGGAAACGCCGAGGGTCTTCATGTTCGTCACCGAGGGCTCGCGCGACCTGGACCTGATGCTCGAACAGGAGGTCGGCGTGATGCGGCGGATGCTCGAGGAAGCGGGTTACCGGGTAGATATCGCGACGACCGGGGACGCGCCGCTGGTCGGCGAGCAGTTCGCGCTCGAGCCGACTGTCGCGCTGGCCGACGTCGAGGTCGGCCGCTACGCCGGCGTCGTACTGCCGTGCATGGCCCCGGCACCCGGAACCGCAACGCCGGCGGCCGTGGACGAGATCGTGCGCAAGGCACTTGCGGCCGGCAAACCGGTGGCCGCATCGCGCGGCTCGGTCGCGACGCTGGCGCGCGCCGGAGGCCTTGCCGGGCGGGATTTCGCCTACGCGAGCCCGGTCGATCCGGCCAGGCGGCCCGAATTCGCCGGCGGCCGCTACCAGGGCACCGGCACGGTCCGCGCCGGGCAGGTCAGTACGACGGGAATCTGTCCGCTCGCGGCGCGCGAAACCGGCGCAGCGGACGGCACAGCGTCATTGATGGAAAACTTCATCGGGTCTCTCGCCGACAGCGGCTGATCGGCCGCAGACCGTCGCCGACCGCGGCGATTCGATATAATCGGGCCGTTTTTCCGGCACGGGCGCCGACACGATGGAATCCGAACTGCTGCTGCAGGGCCTCGAACTCATGCTTGCCGGCATGGGCGTCGTGTTCGTCTTCCTGACGGCGCTGGTGGCCGCCACCAGCCTGATGTCCCGGCTGGTTCTCCGGTTGCAGCCGCCGGGCGATGAGTCCGGCCCCAGCGAGGAAGAAATAGCGGCGATCAGCGCCGCAATCGCGCGGCATCGCCGCAATTAATTCACCGACACGATCCAAGGGCACACAGATGACCGACCGCAAACCGCTCGGTATCACAGAGCTTGTTCTACGCGATGGACACCAGAGCCTGCTCGCGACTCGGATGCGCATCGATGACATGCTGCCGATAGCGGGCAAACTCGATGAGATCGGCTACTGGTCCCTTGAGACCTGGGGCGGAGCGACCTTCGACGCGTGCATACGCTACCTCGGCGAGGACCCGTGGGAGCGCCTGCGTGAACTTAAGAAGGCAATGCCGAAAACGCCGCAGCAGATGCTGTTCCGCGGCCAGAGCATACTCGGCTACCGGCATTACGCCGACGACGTCGTCGAGAAATTCGTAGAGCGCGCAGCCGTCAACGGAATCGACGTGTTTCGCATTTTCGATGCGATGAACGACATGCGTAACCTGGAGACCGCCGTAAAAGCGGCCCTCGAGGTAGGCAAGCACGCCCAGGGCACGATCTCCTACACCGTCAGCCCGGTGCACACGATCGAACTGTGGCTCGACCTCGCCAGGCGAATCGAGGACATGGGCGCCAATTCGATCTGCATCAAGGATATGGCCGGCCTGCTCCGCCCGTATACGGCGTTCGAGCTGATTACGCGGCTGAAGAAGACGGTATCCATACCGATCCACATGCAGTGCCACGCGACGACGGGCCTGTCGACGGCGACCTACGTCAAGGCGGCAGAAGCCGGCATCGACAACATCGACACGTCGATCTCGTCGATGAGCATGACCTATGGCCATTCGCCGACCGAGGCGGTGGTCGCTATCCTCGAAGAGAGCGATCGCGCAACGGGGCTGGACATCGGCAGGCTGGAGGAGATCGCGACCTACTTTCGCGTGGTGCGCAAGAAGTACGCGAAGTTCGAGGGCAGCCTGAAAGGCGTGGACTCGCGGATCCTGGTCGCGCAGGTGCCGGGCGGCATGCTGACCAACCTGGAGAACCAGCTGCGCGAGCAGAATGCCACAGACAAGATGGACCAGGTGCTCGAAGAGATCCCGCGCGTTCGCGCAGACCTCGGCATGATCCCGCTGGTCACGCCCACGTCGCAGATCGTCGGCACGCAGGCGGTCATCAACGTGCTCACGGGCGAGCGCTACAAGACCATAACGCACGAGACCGCCGGCGTGCTGAAGGGCGAATATGGGGCCACGCCGGCGCCGCTGAACAGCGAGCTGCAGGCGCGCGTGCTGGACGGTGCCGAGCCGGTCACCTGCCGGCCGGCCGACCTGCTCGAACCCGAGATGGAGAACCAGGCGGCCGAACTCGAGCGAATCGCGGCGGAGAAAGGGATACGGCTGGCCGCCGACAAGGTCGACGACGTGCTGACCTACGCGCTGTTTCCGCAGGTCGGCACCCGCTTCCTGCAACACCGCGGCGACGCGAGCGCGTTCGAGCCGGCCCCCTGGGCCGAGCAGGCCGCGCCGAAGCCGGCCGCGGCCGCGTCGCCTGCGAGCGGTCCGGCCGTCTACGACGTACGCATCAACGGCCGCAGGTACACGGTAGAGGTTGCCGAAAGCGGCCGGCTCGCGAGCGTGCGGCCGGGTGACACGCCGCGCCCGGCAAGGGCGCCGGCAGGCGATGGCGAGGCCGTGCCGTCGATGCTCGCGGGCAACGTGTGCAAGGTGCTGGTCGCCCCGGGCGACGAGGTCGCGGAGGGCGATCCGCTCGTCGTCATCGAGGCGATGAAGATGGAAACGGCAATCAGTGCGCCGCGTGCCGGCAAGGTTACCGGCGTCCGGGTCGACCAGGGTGACGCCGTCAAGGTAGGCGACCCGCTCGTGGTACTGGGCTGAGTCCGTGGAACTGATCGAGAGAATCTGGGAGGGTTCCGGCCTCTACCAGATGAGCTGGGGCCAGGCCGCGATGATCGGCGTCGGGCTCCTGCTCCTCTACCTGGGCATCGTCCGCAAGTTCGAGCCCCTGCTGCTCGTCACGATCGGCTTTGGCGGCGTGCTCAGCAATATCCCGGGCGTCGAGATCGCAAGCGGCGACGGCCTGCTGCACCTGGTCTACATGGTCGGCATTGCGACCGGCGCGTTCCCGCTGATCATCTTCATGGGCGTCGGAGCGATGACGGACTTCGGCCCCTTGCTCGCGAACCCGCGCACGCTGTTCCTGGGCGCGGCCGCCCAGTTCGGTATCTTCGCAACCCTGCTCGGCGCTCTCGGCCTGAGCTCGCTCGGCTGGATGGACTTCTCGCTGCGCGAGGCCGCCGCGATCGGCATCATCGGCGGGGCAGACGGCCCGACCGCGATCTACATCGCCGGCATGCTCGCCCCGCAACTGCTCGGCGCGATCGCCGTCGCCGCGTATTCCTACATGGCGCTGGTGCCGCTGATCCAGCCGCCGATCGTGAGAGCACTGACGACGCGCGAGGAACGCGCGATCAGGATGGTGCAACTGCGCGAAGTAACCAAGGCGGAACGCATACTGTTCCCGCTAGTGCTGCTGCTGCTCGTCGCCCTGCTGCTGCCGTCCGCCGCGCCGCTACTCGGGATGTTCTGCTTCGGCAACCTGATGCGCGAGTGCGGCGTCGTCGACCGGCTGTCGGAGACGACCCAGAACGCGCTCATCAACATCGTCACGATCTTCCTTGGCCTGGCGGTCGGCTCGAAACTCTCGGCCGGCGAGTTCCTCGTGCCCAGCACGCTGGGCATACTCCTGCTGGGCATCGTCGCGTTCGCGATAGGCACGGCATCCGGCGTGCTGATGGCAAAGCTGATGAACCGATACTCGAAGTCGCCGATCAATCCCGTCATCGGCGCAGCCGGCGTATCGGCGGTCCCTATGGCGGCGCGCGTCGCGAACCGCATCGGCCTCGAGGCCAACCCGCATAACGTGCTGCTGATGCACGCGATGGGACCGAACGTGGCCGGCGTCATCGGTTCGGCCGTGGCGGCGGGCGTGATGATCATGTTCACCGCCGGCTGAGCGCCGGCGAAGTTCAGGAACCGGCGTCGAGCCGGCGCTGTGCGCCAATAAGCGAGTCCCGGGTCACGATGCCGGCGAGCCGCTCCTCGCTCCAGCCGTCGGTGCCGGGCGGCCGCTGCGGCAGCACCATGTAACGCAGCTCGGCCGTCGAGTCGTGCACGCGGACCTCAACGCCCGGTTCGAGTTCGACGCCGAATTCCGCCAGCACCTGGCGCGGTTCGCGAACGACGCGCGAGCGATAGTTCTTCGACTTGTACCAGGCCGGCGACATGCCGAGCAGCGCGCGCGGATAGCATGAACAGAGCGTGCAGACGATGACGTTGTGCACCCTGCCGGTGTTCTCGACGACGGTGAATTCCGTCGGCGACAGGTCGAAGCCGAGTTCCCTGATTGTCGTCGCGCCGTCGGCGAGCAGGCGCGCCCGGAACGCGGGGTCGAGCCAGGCGCGCGCGACGAGCGCCGCGCCGTTCTCCGGCCGGGCACCTTGCATTTTCGCGATGACCGCCTGCTCCTCGTCCGCGCTGTAGCGGCCGGACTCGATCAGGAGCTCGCGCAGCGCGAGACCGATGCGCGCCGCGTCCGTCACCGGTTCCGCGTGATCGGGCTGGAACGTGCGGCCATGGTCGTGCCCATGATCGTGCCCGTGATGCTCGTGTTCGCTCATTCGACCGGCTCCAGCCAGTGCTCGAATACTTCCAGGTCGAGCTTGTCCTCTGCCTCCCCGGAATAGCCCGCCCACAGCCCCGGCTGCGGGATCCGCACGCGGTACAGTCGCGTACGCGGCTCGCCGTCGCCCCGGATGTAGGTTTCCGGCCGGCCGTGCATTCCGCAGACGCGCTCGATGACGCCGACCTGCCCCTTTGCGTAAGCGGGTACGCGGTGGTGCACGGGCGGCGTGCGGTCCGCGATCCGGACCCGCTGGCCCACCGAGAAAAGCGCGTCGCTCATGCGATGCCCGCTGCCTGCTGGCGCGCCGCGATCTCGGCGACTTTCGCGTCGAGGGCCGCCTGCGTCACGATGCCCTTGTCGAGCAGCGTATACGCGAGCGAGCGAGCCCAGCGCTCGTAATACGTCAGGTTCTCGTAGTCCTCGGGCGCCAGCCGTTCGATGCCGTCCCGCAGCTCGGCGAAGTCCGTAATCAGCCCCTTCGCGAGCGCGAGGCGGATCATCGCGTCGATCTGCCACTCCCAGTACGCGGTATCGTGCTCGCCGCGATCGACCGGGCCCGCCTCGAGCCCGCCGATATCATGAGGTCCGGATGGTTTGGCCATGCCCGGATTAAACCGCGTGGCGGGCAGGCTGACAATCCGGGGACCCGGCCGGATATATTTGCGACGATGCGGGTCTGATATCGAGGCCGCAGCCGGAGACCGACCCCTTGCACAGGATTGCCCCGACCGTACTGACAGCCTTCCTCCTGGCGGCAGCGCTGGCGGCGGCCGTGCGCGCCCAGGCGCCGGGCGAGCAGGCCCTTGCAGAGCCGCGCCGGGCGGTCGAGGCGCCTGGCGAGTTCCAGTTCGCCCGGCTGGCCTACTCCGCCAACAGCTACGGACGCGGGCGCGGCTGGGGCTGGGGCAGGCGCCAGATGTGGCAGACCGACTGGCCCGACGCCGAGCACCATTTCGTCAAGGGGGTCGGGCGGCTCACGCGAGTCGATGCAGCAACCGACGGCCACGTGCTGACCGCACTGGACGCCAACATCTTCGACTACCCGTGGATCTACGCGGTCGAGGTCGGCTACTGGCAGCTCAGTGATGCCGAGGCGGCGCAGCTGCGCGAGTACCTGCTGCGCGGCGGCTTCCTGGTTGTCGACGACTTCCACGGCACGTTCGAATGGGCCGGCTTCATGGCGTCGCTGGAGCGCATCTTCCCGGACCGGCCGGTGGTCGACATCCCGGCGGGCCACGAGGTGTTCCACGCCGTGTACGACCTCGACCAGCGCATCCAGATACCGTCCCGCATGTTCATCTATTCCGGCGTCACCTGGGAACGCGACGGCTATACGCCGCACTGGCGCGGCATATTCGACGACAACGGGCGGCTGATGGTCGCGATCAACTTCAACATGGACATCGGCGACGCCTGGGAGCACGCGGACTGGCCCGACTACCCCGAGAACATGACTGCCCTCGCCTACCGCTTCGGCGTCAACTACCTGATCTACACGATGACACACTGATGGGATCGGACCTGGAAATCGCCGGCTGTGTTTGAGGCCCTGTTCCGCTATCCGCGTTCGACCTTCGAGCGCGGTGAGATCGTGTTCACGGCCGGCTGGCCGGAATGGCTGGTGCCGCTGCTGGCGGTGCTCGGCGTCGCGATCATCGTCAGTTTTCTCGTCCGCTCCCGAAAGCGGGCGGCCAGCCGGCAGCTCCTCATTATCGGCGTTTTGCAGACGGCACTGCTCGCCCTGTTGCTGTGGGTGCTCCGGCTGCCGGCGCTCGAGACCGAAAAATTGCGCGAGGGCGAAAACGCCGTCGCGCTGCTGCTCGATACGTCGGCCAGCATGCGCTATGGCACGGAACGAGCACGGATCGACGACGCGCGCCGCGGTCTCGAGATGGTAGTCGCCGGCGACGGGCTGGACCTGAAGCTGCGCCGCTACGAATTCGACCAGCTGCCGCGGCCGGTCGACGCCTGGAGTGCCGGGGACCCGTCCGGCACGGAGACGTCCATCGCGGCAACGGTCGGCCGGGTGCTCGACGAATCGCGTTTCGAGCCGCTCGCAGCCATCGTCCTGGCATCGGACGGTGCCGATACGGCCGGCGGAATCAGCGAAGCGGAACTCGCCGAGATCGCGTCATACGGCGTGCCGGTGCACACGATCGGCGCAGGGCGCGAGATCATGCCGGAAGACCTCGAGCTCTCCGACGTGCAGGTTCCGGACCGGGCCCTCGCCGGCAGCATCGTCGCCGCACGCCTGCGCATACGCCATGACAGCGGCGGAACCGCGCGTGTCCGCGTACACGCCGGCGACCGCCTGCTGGCCGCGCAAAACGTCGAGCTCGACGCCGGCAACGGCACCACCGTCGCATGGCTCGACATCGAGCTGTTCGAGCGCGGGCCGCAAGAGCTCGAATTCACGCTCGAAGCCGTGGACGGCGAGCAGGAACAGCGCAACAACCGGCGGAGCGCGCTCGTCGACGTGCAGGACGAGGACTACCGGATCCTCTACTTCGAGGGCGAGCCGCGCTGGGAATACAAGTTTCTCCGCCGCGCCATCGACGGGGACGAGGGGCTCCAGCTCGTCTCGCTGCTGCGCGTAAGCCCCAACAAGTATTATCGCCAGGGCATCGAATCTGCCGACGAACTCGCGGACGGTTTCCCGTCCACTCGCGAGGAACTGTTCGCTTACGACGCGCTGATCATCGGCAGCGTCGAGGCCGCGCTGCTCACGGCGGAGCAGCAACGCATGCTCGCCGATTTCGTTGCCGAGCGCGGCGGCAGCCTGCTGTTCACCGGCGGGCTGCACGGGCTCGGGAACGGGGGCTGGGGACAGTCCTTACTCGCTGACGCCCTGCCCGCCCGGCTGCCTCCGCTCGAGTCTCCTTCCTTTTTCCGGCGCCGTGCGACGGTGCGCCCGACGCCGCAGGGGCTCGCGACCCGGATGCTCCGGCTCGCCGAGTCGGCGGACGACAACCTCGAAGCCTGGCGGGGCCTGCCGGAGGTCGCGGACTACCAGCTGATCGGCGACCTGAAACCGGCCGCGCGGACGCTGCTCGTCGGCGACAACGGCATCGACGAGTTCCCGCTGTTCGTCAACCAGCCCTACGGTCGAGGGCAAAGTTACCTGCTGGCCACCGCCGGCACCTGGCGCTGGCAGATGAGCCTGCCCGCCGAAGACCAGCGCCACGAAACCTTCTGGCGGCAATTGCTCCGGAGCCTGGTCGCGAGTTCGCCGCAACCCAGCCGGCTCACCGCTACCGGCCTGCCCGGCGGAGGCATCGCGCTGCGCGCCGAGTTTCGGGACGCGTCCTTTGCGCCGCTCGACGAGGTCCGGGTTGCGGCTGTCGTGTCCCGTGCGGACGGCGCGAGCTGGAGCGTGCCGCTCGCGATGTCGGACGCGGAGCGCGGCGTGTACACGGGGGAGCTGGATCCCGGCGAATCCGGCACGTATTACGCGGAGGCGGTTGCGGCGCGCGAGGACAGTGCCGTCGCGTCGGCCCGCAGCAGCCTGCACCTCGACGTCGGCCAGGCCGAGCACTTCGGCATCCGCCGCAACGCGACGACACTGATGCGCCTTGCCGAAGCGACCGGTGGCCAGTACCTTGCGGAACCGTCTCCGGGCCAGCTCGTCGATGCGCTGCGCTATTCCGGTTCGGGCATCACCGACCTGGAGTATCGTCCGCTGTGGAACCTGCCGGCCGTACTGCTGCTGCTCCTGATGATCAAGTCCGCCGAGTGGCTGTTGCGCCGCCGCTGGAGCACGATATGAGCATGCTCCGAGCCGGCTTCATCGCAGCGATCATCCTGTACGCCGCTGTGCCCGGCGCACGGGCGGCTACGAGCGTTGTCATCGTCGAGGGATTGGGCGGCAACGATCGCTACACGACGGAGTTCGCGGCGCAGACGGCCGATATCGAGGCGGCAGCGAGAACGCTGAGGCCCGCACCGGAGATACGCATCTTCCGCGATACACAAGCGACACGCGAGGATATCCTCGCGTACCTCGAGCAACTCGGCCTGCGCGCGGGCGCGACCGACCTGCTGCTCATTTACCTCGTCGGTCACGGCAGCTTCGACGAGCACGACTACAAGTTCAACCTGCCGGGACCCGATCTCAGCGACAGCGATCTGCTGGATGCCTTCGGTGCATTCGGCAACCGCAACGTGGTCGTGATCAACACGAGCAGCGCCAGCGGCGCCGC
The DNA here is from genome assembly GCA_029884165.1 of Gammaproteobacteria bacterium. Classification (GTDB taxonomy): domain Bacteria; phylum Pseudomonadota; class Gammaproteobacteria; order Steroidobacterales; family Woeseiaceae; genus JAOUIH01. The sequence goes on from JAOUIH010000078.1 coordinate 13,900, forward strand.
CCACGACCGCTGGCAGGGCGACTCCCGCGTCGTCATAACGGCGACCCGGAGCGGCGTCGAGCGGCATGCGACTCGCTTCGGGACTTACTTCGCGGCGGCGCTGTCGGACCCTGGTGCAGACGTCGACAAGAACGATCGCGTCAGCGCGCAGGAAGCCTTCGATTACGCGAGCCGGGAAGTTACCGCATATTTCGAATCCAGCGGCCAGCTTGCGACCGAGCATGCCCGCATTTCCGGCGCAGCGGCCGGACGCATCGCGCTGGCACTGCTCGGAGCGCCGCGCACTGCCCGCGGCGACCCGGCACCTGGACCGCTGCTCAGGCGCCGCGACGAGCTGGCCGGGCAGGTCGACGCCTTGCGCCTCGCGCGCGACGAGATGCCGGCCGAGCGTTACCAGCAGGAGCTCCTGCAGCTGATGCTTGAGCTTGCCGAGATCGAGGAGCGCATCGAGCAGGCGGAAGCCGACGGTCCGCCGCGATGAGCATGCCAGGCAAAACCCCGGCCGTGGTGTTGCTTTGCTTCGCGATGGCCGCCGCTCGCCCCGGCGACGCCCGGCCCATTCATTACGGCGCCGTCGACGATCCGTCACTGGCCGCCTGTGACCAGCTCGACTGGCGGGGCCGCAGGGACCAGTCGGCCGATTGTTACCGGGCACTGCTGGCGAGCGACGCGGCCGTCGAAATCCGGGCCGAGGCCGCCTGGGCACTGAACGACCTGCACGGCGCCAACCGGCTATTCCGGCTGGCGCTCGAGTCCACGCCGGGCGATGCGGATATCCTGACGCGCTGGGGCGACCTGTACGCGGACACCCACCAGGACGCGGAGGCGATGGACATCTATCGCGAAGCGCTCGCCGGCGCTGACGGCCATGCGTTTGCGCGGCTCGGCGCGGCCCGGGTCCTGACGCGATCGTTCGACGAGGCGGCCGGCGCGTGGCTCGAGCCCCTGCTGGCCGACGATTCCCTGCCTGCGGGCGCACGCATCGGCGCCTGGCTGCTGGTCGCCAGGATTTCGCTGGAAAACCAGGACCTGGCCGAAGCGGGCAAAGCGCTCGATTCCGCCGACGCCCTGGCCGCGGCCAGCGGCTGGCCCCCGCTCGAAATATATGCGCTGCGCGCGGCGGCCGACCAGGTAGGTGGCGTGCAGCCCAGCCCCTGGATCGATCGCTCGCTGGCATTCAACCCGCATTTCGGCGACATCTACGCGGTTCCCGCGCACTTCCACGTCATCGCGCGCCGTTACCGCGAAGCGATCGACCTGTACCAGCGCGCGGTGGATATCGAGCCCGGCCTGGCCCGCGCGCACGAGGAACTCGGCGTCAACCTGCTGCGCGACAACCAGACGAGCCGGGCGCGCCGGCACCTCGAGATCGCCTACGAGCGGGACCCGTTCAGTCCGGTCGCCGTAAACACGCTGAGGCTCCTCGATTCGTTCACGAATTTCGACCTGGTCTCGAGCGGCGAGGGTGACCCGGCCGCCCATCCGCTGGTGCTCAAGTTGCACAAGCGGGAAGCGCCCGCCATCGCAACCTACGCCGCAGACCTGGCGCAACATGCCATTCGTGAATTCACGCAACGCTATTCCTACACGCTCCGCAAACCGGTCATTATCGAGATGTACCCCGATCACGAGGACTTCGCCGTCCGCACCGCCGGCATGCCGGGCCTCGGCATACTGGGCGCGACCTTCGGCTACGTCATCGCGATGGACTCACCGTCGGCGCGCTCAACCGAC
>JAOUIH010000079.1 GCA_029884165.1 Gammaproteobacteria bacterium
AAAATATGGCCGCTCGCCCTTCGCATAGGCCGAGTCCTGCCCGAATCGGGCCGGCTCGAAGCGGTCCGGGTCCTCCCAGAATTCCGCGGTCCGATGGAGTATGTACGGCGACAGGAAGATATCCGTGTCCGGAGGTATGTCGTATTCAGTCAGCTCGTCGGCTTCGAGCGAGCGCCGTGAATACAGCCAGACCGGCGGGTACAGCCTCAGCGTCTCCTCGAGCATCGCCTGGGCGTAATGCATGTCGGTGACCGAGTCGATCGTGATCGCGTCCCGGTCCGGCATCAGCCGGCGGGCCTCGGCGAGCAACGTCGCCTCCGCCCCCGGGTGGGTCGCGAGCAGGTACCAGGCCCAGTTCAGCGTGCCGGCCGAGGTCTCGTAACCGGCGACGATCAGCGTGATCAGCTCGTCGATCAGTTCCCGGTCCGAGAAATGTCGGCCGTCCTTGTCCGTCGCGTCGATGTACATCGACAGGAAGTCGTATTGCTCGACCTCCGGCGAAGCCTTGCGCGCCTCGACGACCTGCAGCAGGAACTTGCGCAGTTTATGCATCTTCATGACGACGCTCAGGTCCCGGGTCGCATCCTGGCTCAGAAACGCGAACGGGTTCTCGCCGCCCTGCAGGATGCGATTGTCGTAATCGGGACCGAAGATCGCTCGCAGGATCAACTCGAGTGCGAATTCGCTCATCTCGCGGGTGATGTTGAGCACTCCCCCGCTTGCGGCGACGGCCTGCCAGCGCTCTGCGCGCCGCTCGCAGCAGACGATCATGGTGTCCAGCAGGCGGTGCACGTTTTGCCGTGAAAAGGCTGGCTGCACCATCGTTCGGGCCCTGCGCCATACGTCGCCGTCGCTGACGATGATGCCGTTACCGAGCAGCATCTCGACCCGCTCGAATCCAGGTCCCTTGCGGTACTTCACATGGCGCCGCACGAGTATGCGCCGAATCTCGTCCGGGTCGTTGACGAAATAGGTGCGCCGGCCGGAAGGAGTCCGTAACTGGATGAAATTGCCATATTGACGCTGCAGCGCCTGGAGCGCTTCGAGCGTCGCCAGATTCACGTCGATCTGGATGGCTTCCGCCGGGCCGGGGGGCAGCCGCAAGGACGTTTCGGTCGTGGTCATGAACCGCTGTGGTGTCGGAAAACAGGGGGATTTTTGCAGGCGCGATTTTACATTGACCGTCCCGCTACCGATACTGCAAACTCGCGATTTTTCAAGGGTCCGGCCGGTTTTTCCCGGGCGATTCACCCCCTGTTCATCCGGGAACCCGTAGCATGCCCGCGTGGATTCGGCCCGCCGATCAGTCGTCGCCGGGTCGCGGAGGCACGAGGGGGCCCGGTTCGCGACAACGATGAGCACGAAGGCAGACAAACCCAAACTCGACGAAATCGGCGACCGGCGGACCTTCGGCGGTCGACGCCGCCTGTCGCTCGGTCGCCGGATGTACTATTTTTTCGGCTTGCCCCTCGCGCTCGGCCTCTTGCGACTGCTCTGGTGGAGCTACCGGGTCGAGAAGCTCATCGGCGAGGACGTCATTGACCGGATGGTGTCGAACGACAAGGTCTACGCGCCGGTTTACTGGCACCAGCACACCCTGCTTTGCCTGATGCTGATGCGCCGCCTGTTGAAGCGCGGCTTCCGCGCCGGCTTCATTATCACGCCATCGGTGGACGGCGAGGTGCCTGCGAAGGTTGCGCGCCGCTGGGGCGCGGTCGCCATCCGCGGTTCCGCGGCCAAGACCGGCGCGCTGGCACTCCGGGACATGCATGCCGTGATGCAGCACGGGGTATCCGTCGTAACGGCCGCAGACGGTCCGCTGGGGCCAAAGGCACACTTCAAGCTCGGCGTCGTCCTGATGGCCCGCATCGGGGGCGCGCCGATGATTCCCATTGCCTGTGCGGCAGATCGTGCCTGGTACCTGGATCGCTGGGACGATTTCCTGATCCCGAAGCCGTTCTCGCGGATCGTCCTGGCGGTGGGCGAGCCGTACGAGATTCCCCGCGGCGGCTCGATGGAAGAACTCGAGAAACACCGCCAGCACATGGAAAATGCAGTAAATTCGCTCATCGAGCAGTCCAAGCAGGCACTGATAGGTCGCTGAAGGCCCAAATACGTATGAATCGCCTTGTCGCAAAGCTGGTCCTCTCATTTGCCGCCCTGTGCGCTGCGCCCGCTTACTCAGCGGTGGAGTCGCTCGCGCCGCACACCGCGGAATACCGGATCAAGATCAGCGTGCTGAGCGGCACGATGCGCACCGTTGTCGACCAGACGGCGGCCGGCTTCTCCGCTACATCGGTGATCACCCCGAACGGCATGGCGAAACTGCTGGTCAACGGCGTTATCGAGGAGCGTTCCGAGTTCGAGGAAAACGACGAGGGCGTCCGCCCGCTTGCGTATTCCTCGAACGACACGCTGTCGAAGGAAGACAAGTCCATGAATTTTTCCTTCGACTGGGACCGACTGGAGATTGCCGGCACGATCAACGACGAAGACTTCGTGTTCAAGCTCGACGGCGAGGCGCACGACCGCGTGTCCATCCAGTACGAGCTGATGCACGACCTGCTGAACGGCCGCGAGGCACGGGATTACGCGATTGTCGACGGTGAGGAACTCAAGGAGCTGACCGTGACCAACATCGGCACCCAGCGAGTCAAGGTGCCTTTCGGAGAGTTCGACGCGATCGGTATCCAGCACCAGGCAAGGAACTCCTCCCGCATCAGCACACTCTGGTGTGTCAGGGAGCTCGGTTACCTGCCCGTGCTGATCGAGCAGCACAGGCGGGGCAAGCTGCGCCTGCGCGCAGAGCTGACGGACTACGTGCCAGCGGACGAACGCGGCAGCGTGCGCGCCTCGCAGTAACGGACCGGGCTCAGCTGTCGGGGGCTCGTTCGAAGACTTGCCGCACCGGCACCTCGCTCATCGTCCTGCTCCGATAGGTCAGCAGTCGCTCGAGCCGTCGGCCGCCGTCCAGCAATCGATATCGCTCGGTCACCTTCATGCGTTCGCGATCCAGCGTCTCGATAACGTAATCGTCCCCTTCCCAGCCTGAGCTGCGCTGCGCGGTCGCCTCGCCGATCCGCGCGATGCGGAGTTCGCCGTAACGGTATTCCTCGACTACCGAGCGCCCGAAGCTGATGAAAAGCGCATGCCGGGCCTGCGTGATCCGAATGTCCGGCGCGTTCTCAATGAACAGGTGCGCCACTCCGCCGGTGTCGCCTGCGCGACCGGGCCCGCCCTTGCGGATCTGCTGGATCAACTGCCGTTCATCGATCCCGTCCGTGATTCGAACCGCCAGAGCAATTTCGCGGCTGATCGCAGCATAGTCGTCCGTCATCCGCCAGTCCCCGCCCAGGTCGATGCCCACAGGCGGTGCCGGCGATTTCGGCAGCAGGGTCTCCTGCGCGACGCAGGCGGCGAGCGCCAGGCCCAGCATTGCGGCCACCCGAGCGCCGGCACGCAAACCGGGCCCCGGCCCGACGGACTCGCATTCGGCAGGCACCGTGGCTCAGGACTCCGGCAGGGGGATGAAGTCGGACTCGCCTGGCACGCGCTCGAAGCGCTGCGCCGCCCAGTCGCGCTTGGCCTGCTCGATGCGCTCCGGCCGGGAACTGACGAAGTTCCACCAGATCTTGCGCGGGCCCTCGAGAGGCTCGCCGCCGAGCAGCATCACGCGGCTGCCCGACAATGCGTCGACCCGGGCCGGCGACGATTCCGGCAGGATGCCCATTACGCCGGCGCCCAGTTCGTCTACGCCGACGCGGACGCGTCCCTCGACTACGTAGATCGCCCGGTCGGGGTAATCGTCCGGAATATCGAACTGCGCTCCGGTCGCCATGTCGACTTCGGCATACAGCGTCGGACTGGCCGTGCGTACCGGCGATTCGACGCCGAAAACCTTGCCGATCACGACCCGGACCTCGACCCCGTCCCGGACGACTACCGGGATAACCGCGGCGGGGTAATGGTCGAACGCCGGTTCGCACTCTTCGTCCCCGAGAGGCAATGCCACCCAGGCCTGGATTCCGTGCAGGTGCGAACCGCTGGCTACCAGGTCCCGCGGCGTGCGCTCCGAATGCACAATGCCCCGCCCTGCCGTCATCCAGTTGACCGCGCCGCGCGTGATGACCTGCTGGCAGCCGAGGCTGTCCCGATGGGTGATCTCGCCGGCGAAGAGGTAGGTAATGGTCGCGATGCCGATATGCGGATGCGGCCTGACGCTGACGCCGCTGCCCGGCGAGAAATCGACGGGACCCATGTGGTCGAAAAAGATAAACGGGCCGACCAGCTTGTGCCGCGGGTCCGGCAACACCCTGCGAACGCTGAATTCGCCGAGATCTCGAATTTTGGGTTGCAGTAGTAGTTCGAAGCTGCTGGTGGCCGGTTCGTTCAAAACGCGCGGTCCTCATCGCCACAGGTGCAGCCCGGATTGTACCAACGTTATACTCGATTGTCGGTCGCTCGAGCCGTCGTGCGCCGACCTCGACCAAGCTAACGCGGATGATCCCGATGAATGACCGAAACGCGTCGCGGCTCGTTGCCGCGACCTGGACCGGGCCCTTGCCTGCCCCGGAATCGATCCCTGCGTCCGCCGACGTCGTCATCATCGGTGGCGGCATCGTCGGCGTTTCGACGGCATGGGAACTTGCGCGGCAGGGCATCCGCGTCGTGCTGTGCGAGAAGGGCTACATCGCCGGCGAGCAGTCGAGCCGCAACTGGGGTTGGGTCCGCGTGCAGGGACGCGACCCGCGTGAAATCCCCATGATGCTCGAAAGCATGAATATCTGGCGTGGACTCGCTGCCGAGATCGGCGAGGACGTCGGCTATTTCGAGGGTGGCTGCCTGTACACGGCCCGCGATCCCAAACGACTTGCGGCCTACGAAACGTGGATGGAAACGGCGCGTCAGCACGAACTGGCAACGCGGATGATCTCGAAGTCCGAACTCACTGATCTCGTGGGCGTTGCCGGCAGCCAGTGGCTGGGGGCGATGTATACGCCAACCGACGGCTGCGCCGAGCCCCACAAGGCCGGACCGGCCATCGCGCGAGCGGCGGCACGCGCCGGTGCGACCATCCTGGCCGCCTGTGCGGTTCGCGGCATCGAAACCTCGGGCGGACGGGTCACAGCGGCGGTTACCGAGCATGGCGCGATCCGCTGCTCGACGGTACTTTGCGCGGCCGGCGCCTGGACCTCGATGTTCTGTCGCTCGCTCGGAATCACGCTGCCGCAGCTCAAGGTGCTGGGTACGGTGGCGCGCACGGCGCCCGCGAAGTCGAGGCTCAAGGCAAACCTGTTCGACAAGAAGGTCGGCATTCGTCCCCGCCGCGACGGCGGCTACACGGTCGCGCACGGCTCCGTGCTGGACCATGGCATCACGCCATCGTCGTTCCGGTTCATGTTGCGTTTCCTGCCTGGACTCAAGAAAGAACTCGGGGTCCTCAGGCTGCGCTTCGGGCGCGACTTCTTCGACGAACTGGGCATGCCTGTACGCTGGGCGCTCGACGAGGTCTCGCCCTTCGAGACGAGACGCGTGCTGAATCCGGCGCCGAGCCCGGTCGTACTGAAAGGCATCCGGAGTAACCTGGCCGGGACGTTTCCCGAGCTGGCAGGCGTCGAAATCGTCGAGGCCTGGGCCGGGATGGTGGAGACGGTTCCCGACGTCGTGCCCGTCATATGCCCCGCCGAGGAGCTGCCGGGCTTTTACATCGCCAGCGGATTCAGCGGCCATGGTTTCGGGCTCGGGCCCGGCGCGGGCAAGGCTATCGCGGGCATGCTGACCGGCAAGGACAGCGGAATCGACCTCAGCCCGTTCCGCCTGTCCCGCTTCTTCGACGGCAGCCCGCTGGTGATCCAGACCTCCATCTGACGACGAACAGGACCGACACATGAATCGCTTCCCGACCCTGACACTGCTCGCGCTGATGACCGTGCTGCCAGGCATGGCCGCGCTGGCAGACGCGCCCAAAACGATGCGACTGGACTATTTCCACACCGGCAGCCGCACGAGCGAGATCTTCAGCCTCGATCGGGTCGTGCTGGAGCCTCTGCCGTGGCCGGGCAATCCGGCGCGACCGGTCGACACGCTGCTGCGCGGCAAGTACCTGTTCGAAGTTCGCGAGCCGGAGAGCGGCCGGGTGCTGTATTCGCGCAGCTATTCGAGCGTCTACGCGGAGTGGGAAACAACGGCCGAGGCGCGCGAGATCAGCCGGACGTTTCACGAGTCGCTGCGCTTCCCGGCGCCCGATCGACCGGTCGACGTCGTCGTATTGAAGCGCAACGCGAACCAGCAGTTCGGAGAGGTCTGGCGCGCATGGGTCGATCCGGGCGACTACCTCGTGCACCGCGAAGTGGCTCCGTATACGGATGCCGTCATCGCCATCGAGCATCACGGGGATCCGTCACACAAAGTCGACGTGCTGTTTCTCGGTGACGGTTATACCCCGGACGAGCACGAGGATTTCGTAGCGAAGGTACGGCAAGCGACAGACCTGTTGCTCGCGACTGCGCCGTTCAGCGACCGCCGCGACGATTTCAACGTCTGGGCGCTGGCGCCGCCCGCGGCGGAATCCGGCGTATCGCGGCCCTCCAGCGGTATCTATCGCGATACGCCTCTCGGCCTGTCCTACGACGCATTTCGAATCGAGCGCTACATGCTCACGTTCGACAACGCGGCATTCCGGCGCATCGCCGCGTCGGCGCCCTACGAATTCGTCGTCATGCTGTCGAACTCCGAAACCTACGGCGGCGGCGGAATCCTCGGTCAGTACAGCACGGCGTCCGCCGACAACGAATGGATGGAGTACCTGGTCGTGCACGAGTTTGCGCATCATTTCGCGGGCCTCGCCGACGAGTACTACACCAGCGCCGTCGCCTACGAGGCGCCGGAGCAGCTGGTCGAGCCGTACGAGCCGAACGTGACCGCGATGCTGGACCCGGCTGGCCTGAAGTGGAAACACCTGCTCGACGACGGTACGCCGCTGCCGACGCCGTGGCCGAAGGAAAGCTATGACGAGAACTCCCTCGCCTACCAGGCGCGGCGCGCACAGCTGCGGGCAGAGAGCGCGCCGGAATCCGAGATGAACAAGCTGTTCCGCGAGAACGAGCGTTACACGACGGAGCTCTTCAGCCGGGCGGAATATCGTGACCGCATCGGCGCGTTCGAGGGGGCGAACTACCTGTCGCAGGGCTACTATCGATCGGCGCTGAATTGCCTGATGTTTACTCGTTCAGCCGACTTCTGCCCCGTCTGCAGCCACGCACTCGTAGAGGTCATCGACCAGTACGTCGCGCGCTGACGGCACGGCGCAGCGCCTGGCACAGGTCACCCTTGCGGCCGATCACGATCCGCTCGAGACCGAGCCACGCGGCGAGCGTGCCGAGTTCCGTCGCCAGCGCGTCGCAGACCGCCGGCCCGTCGATGCCGGGCTCCGCGTGCGCGGCCTGGACCAGCAGCCGGCCCGCATCACGGTCTGCCTTCAGGTCGACGCGCGCAACGATGCGGTCCCCGAGCAGGAACGGCAGGACGTAGTAGCCCCAGCGCCGCCTGGCCGCCGGGACGTAGATCTCTATCCGGTAGTGAAAATCGAACAGCCGCTCGGCGCGCGGCCGGAACCAGACGACCGGGTCGAACGGCGACAACAAGGCACAGGCGTCGATGCGGCGCGGCACTCGTGCGTCGCGGTGCAACAGCCCGGGCTCGTGCCAGCCCTCCACGCGAACCTCGCGGAGTTCCCCGGTGTCGAGCAGCTCGTCGATCCGTGGCCGGGCCTCCTTCGGCGACATGCGGTAATAGTCGGCCAGGTCGCGGGCTGTCGCGACGCCGGAGGATCGTGCCGCGCGGCGCAGCAGCTCGCGCCGGGCTTCGGCATCCGTCACCGAGTGATCCAGCAGCCCGGCGGGCAGGACGCGCTCCGGCAGGTCGTAGACCCGCTGGAAATTGGGCAGGCGTTCGCGCACGGCCAGGGCACCGCGGCCGAAGTGGAACTCGAGCGCCCAGCGAGGGACCGAACGGTGCCAGTCGCCGGGGCGTCGCCTGGGCCCTTCTACCGGCGGCAGGTCGGCCGAGCAGACCGGCCCGCGGTCGCGTACCAGGGAGATGACGGATTCGAGGTAGTCGCGCCCCCGGCCGGGCATTTTCAGGATCGGGTTGTTGGGCCACGGGCGGTAGGCACGGCGGCGGTGCTCGAGCAACGGCCACGCGTCCATCGGCACGATCGAGGCCTCGTGGGCCCACTGTTCGGTATAGATTCCTCTGCGGTAGACCAGGTCGTGCAGGCGCTCGCGAGCGTACGGCCCGGTGCGCGAGTAGACGACGAGCTGCTGCGCCGGCACCAGCACATTGACGAAGTCGAGTTGCAGCAGGCCCAGCGTGTCGATTACTCGACGCAGGTGACGGGCATCCGGCGCCCCGAGCGGGCGCCTGCGGCCGAAGCCCTGTGCGGCCAGCGCGATGCGACGAGCCTCGGCGGCCCCGAGTGACAGCCGCGGCATCAGCGGCCTGCCTCGCACAAGGCCTTTTGCGATATCGTGCGCGGGACGGGGTTGCTGACGGGAGCACGGCGATGAGCAAGGAATACACGGAAATCGATGAACCGATCCGGCGCTGGGTGGAGCGGCAGCAGATGTTTTTCGTCGCGACCGCACCGCTCTCCGGCGCCGGCCACGTCAACTGCTCGCCGAAGGGGCTCGATACGCTGCGTATCCTCGGGCCGCGACAGGTAGCCTATCTCGACCTGGGCGGCAGCGGCATCGAAACGGTCGCGCACGTCCGCGAGAACGGCCGGATCGTCATCATGTTGTGCGCGTTCGACGGGCCGCCGAAGATCTTCCGCTTTTACGGCCGCGGCTCGGTCGTCGAGCCTCACGATCCTCGCTTCGACGATCTCCTGGCCCGGTTTCCCGCCCAGAGCTCGGTGCGCAACATCGTCCTCGTCGATATCGAGCGGATTGCGGACTCCTGCGGCTACGGCGTACCGATGTACGAATTCCGCCGCCACCGCGACTCGATGGACAACTGGGTCAGGGCGAGGACCGAGGCGGACATCCTGGCCTACCGGCGCGAAAAGAATGCCGCGAGCCTCGACGGCCTGCCGGGTCTCAGCTTTCCGGACTGAGCCTGTGGCAAGAGCCGTAACTAGTGTAGAAATCACACTAAATAATGCCCGTTATTCACTGTTTTATATCAGTTAATATGACCGAACTCGGTGCCGGGATACGCGCCGAGTACCACAGGCCCGCCGCCGAGGCTGCCAGGTAGGCAACGAGCAGCACGGCGCCCGGGCCCTGCAGGTCCAGCCGTCCCTGGGCGGCCAGGGCGGCAGTCCCGAGCGGCAGCACGAGCGCGAGGCGCAGGATTTCGAATGTCCGGGCGTAGCGGCGACCCTCGCTCAGCAACCCGAGGGTGTACAACGTGGCCCACAACAACAGGCAAGGCAGCAGCACAGCCGTGGCGCCCTCCTCGGCGAATAACCGGCCTATCCACAGGACCGCCCCGGCGGCCGCGACGAACTGCCAGACCAGGTAACGCTTTATCGCGGCGCCAAGCGGCGGGTCGAATTTCCGGAAGTGCGCGAGATCGGTCGCGGGTTTCGGCCAGGCCGCGGCGACATCGGCCGGGCGCCACCCGGTGCGCCGGAACCATATGCCCAGCTTGTCCCGCCAGTGCCGCGTGCGCCGGGCGTCGAACCACAGGTAGTCGTATACCTGCAGGTTGGCCCAGAACGGATTCCAGTTCGCCAGCGGCTTGCGCACGCCGAAAACGACCGGCTCCTCGTCCAGTTCTTCCTGGAAGCTGCCGAACAGCCGGTCCCATAGGATCAGGATGCCACCGTAGTTCCTGTCGATGTAAACCTGGTTCTGGGCATGATGCACCCGGTGATTGGACGGGGTCACGAATACCCGGTCGAGCCAGCCGAGTTTGCCGACGTGCTGCGTGTGCACCCAGAACTGGTAGATGAGATCGATCGCGTTGGCCGTCGCGACGACTTCGAGTGGCAGCCCGGCCAGGAACAACGGCACGTAGAAAATCCAGTTGAACAGGAAGCCGGTACTCGTCTGGCGGAGCGCGGTCGACAGGTTGTAATCCTCGCTCTGGTGATGCACGGCATGCGAGGCCCACAGGATCGAGATCTCGTGACCCATCCGGTGCGACCAGTAGTAGCAGAAGTCCCAGGCGAGTATTGCCGCGACCCAGAGCAGGATGCCGCGCGGTGACAGGTCGAACCACTCGAGCTTGAATTCGAATATCGCGAAGTTCGCCAGCGCCGCGCCGTATATGTAGACCGGGAGCAGCCGTGTGAAATAACCAATGGTCGTGGACAGCGTGCCCGCGCTCAGGCTGTTCACCGCGTCGTTGGCGCGGTAATAGCCGGTGCCACGCCAGCGATCGACCGCGAGTTCGATCAGAAGCGCCAGCAGGAAAAATGGTACGGCGAGAGCGATGAGGTCCATAGAGGTTTCGGTGGCCGGCCGAGCGGTCTCGCCGGCGTCTGGCGGCAACGGGATTTTAGGGTAAGCTCACCCTCCCCCATGGTCAATCGACGCGCACGCATGATCAATCCTGCCGAAATCCGCATCCTGGAGCAGGCACTCGGCACGCTGGCCGAGGGCTTTGCCGATTTGCCCGAGTTCGAGGCCGACATCGACAGCGCCGCCATTGCCCGGGTGCTGAATGAAGTAGCGGTGAAGATGCGGGACAACTATCCGTACCATCATCCGCGCTATGCCGGCCAGATGCTGAAGCCACCGCACGCCGTGGCGCGTATTGCCTACGCGCTGTCGCTGTGGATCAATCCGAACAATCACGCGTTGGATGGAGGCCGGGCCAGTTCCGCGATGGAAAAGGAATGTATCCGCGCCATAGCCGGCATGTTCGGCCTGAACGAGCCGCTCGGCCACCTGTGCGGCGGCGGCACGATGGCGAACCTCGAGGCCCTGTGGGTTGCCGGGCGGCTGAAACCCGGCCAGACCATCGTCGCGTCGTCGCAGGCGCATTACACGCACAGTCGCATCAGCGAAGTGCTGGGGCTCGGATTCGAGGCGATCCCGGCCGACACCGAAGGCCGGATGGCCGTCGAGGCCCTCGAACGGCGGCTCGCGGCCGGCGGCGTCGGGACGATCGTCGCCACGCTCGGCACCACGGGCCTTGGTGCCGTCGACCCGCTGCCGGAGATCCTCGAGCTCGCTCGCCAGTACGACGCGCGCGTCCATGTCGATGCTGCCTATGGCGGTTACTTCATCCTGGCGGAAGGGCTCGCAAAGCGCGCGCGCTGCGCCTTCGAGGCGATCGGCGAGGCCGACTCGGTTGTCATCGATCCGCACAAGCACGGCCTGCAGCCATATGGCTGCGGCTGCGTGCTGTTCAGGGATCCGGCCGTCGGTGCGCTCTACAAGCACGATTCGCCGTACACCTATTTCAGCTCGGCGGAATTGCACCTCGGTGAGATCAGCCTGGAGTGTTCGCGCCCCGGGGCCGCGGCCGTGGCGCTGTGGGCGACCCAGCGCCTGTTCCCGATGGAGCGTGGTGGGAACTTTGCCCGATCGCTGGACCGCGGGCTCACGGCTGCGCGGCATATGTGGCAGTCGCTGTCGGACAGCGACAGCTACCGCCCATTGCTCCGCCCCGAGACGGACATCGTAATCTACGGTCCGAAGGGCAACGATGCGCAATCGGTCAGCGCGCACTCGGCCCGGATCTTCGACGAGGCGGCGCGGCGCGATCTGCATCTCGCCCTGATCGAATTGCCGGGAGCCGTGGCGGCCGCGCACTGGCCCGGGCTGAAGATGAACCGGGACAGGGTCCGCGTCCTGCGTTCCTGCCTGATGAAGCCGGAACACCTCGACTGGGTCGACGACTTCCGGCAGGTGCTCGAGGACTCGGCGGCAGCCACCGCGCAATGAAAATCAGCGGCGCCATGCTGTGGCGTTCGCGGTCCTTCTGGTCCGTGCTCGGCGTCTTCCTGGCCGCCAATGCGTGGTCTTTCGGCCGCCTGGCGCGAACCGCCGCGCCCTGCCTCGAGTACCAATCGGCCGGTTTCCCGTTCCCGGCTTATGCCTTCGGTCCGGACCTGCCTGGCCGCGTCTACGTGACCGGCGCAATGCTCGACCTGGCGACGGCACTGACGGTCGCCGTGACGGTAGTCTGGTTCGTCCGGGCGTTGCGCGGGGCCGACTGACGCAGTGGCCGGGTCAGCCCGCCTGCGCCGGCGTCAGCGCGCGCAACAGGTAGGCGCCGGCATAGAAGCTGACGAAGCCGCCAGCGAGTGTGAGCACCAGGTAGCCGAAAGCCAACGACAGCTGCTCTCGTTGCAGCATCGTGCTCATTTCGAGCACGAGGGCGGACAACGTCGTGAACGCGCCGCAGAACCCGACGGCAAACAGTAGCCGCAAATGGTCGGTGATAAGTTCGCCTTCGGTGAACCAGGGAATACGCGCGAGCAGCTGGACAACCATGCCCATGACGAAGCAGCCGAGAAGATTCGAAAGGAGCGTTCCCATGGGCAGCTGGTCGCTGTAGCGCAGCGTCAGCATGGTCATGCCGAAACGTGCCATGGCGCCCGTCGCACCGCCGACGCCGACGATCAGGAAAGAGAGCAGCGTCTCGTTCACCCCGGGTGAGCGCCTGCTCAGTCAGCGCAGAGCGCCGCCCTGGCTTCGTGGTATTCGCGCTCCATGCGCAGCACCAGGTCGCGGACCGGCAAGACGTCGTGGATGCTGCCGACGCCCTGCCCGGCGCCCCAGATGTCTTTCCAGGCCTTCGCCTTCGACGATCCACTCGCGAAGTTCATCCGCTCCTTGTCGCCGTCGGGCAGGTTGTCCGGATCCATGCCGGAGTTGACGATGCTGCCCCGGAGATAGCTGCCGTGTACGCCGGTAAACAGCGAGGTATAGACGATGTCGCTCGCTCTGCTGTCGACGATCATCTGCTTGTAGGGCTCGAACGCGTTGGCCTCGGTCGTCGCGATAAAGCGCGTGCCGATATAGGCAAGGTCCGCGCCGATCGCCTGGGCGGCCAGCGCGTCGTTACCCTTGCTCATCGCGCCCGACAGAATGATCGTCCCGTCGAATTCCTCGCGAATCTCCTTGACCAGCGCGAAGGGGCTCAGTGTACCGGCGTGACCACCTGCGCCAGCGCAGACCGCAATGATGCCGTCGACGCCCTGTTCGATTGCCTTCCTTGCATGTCGCAGGTTGATGATGTCGTGAAAAACGAGTCCGCCATAACTGTGCACGGCCTCGACGATTTCGGCCGGCGGCCGGAGACTGGTGATGATGATCGGCACCTTGTGGCGCACACAGGTCTCGACGTCCCGCAGTAGACGGTCGTTGCTCGCGTGGCAGATCTGGTTAACGGCAAACGGCGCGACCGGTTCCTCCGGATTGGCCGCTTTGTAGTCGGCGAGTTCCGCCTGTATGCACGTCAGCCACTCGTCGAGCATTTCTTGCGGACGCGCGTTCAGCGCCGGGAACGAGCCGACGATGCCGGCTTTGCACTGCGCGATCACGAGCTCCGGGCCGGACACGATGAACATGGGGGCGCCGATAACGGGTATGCGCAATGAATCTTTCAGGATGCCGGGTAATGCCACGTTGGTGTCCTTCTTGTCCCGTTTCAGGCCAGCATGAAGCTGGCTTCACAATCGGCGACCAGTTCGCCGGTGTCACTGAGCCGCGCCTCGCCCCTCAGCTGGATCAGACGCCGCCGCTCCTGCTCGATCCAGCCGCGGAGCGTGATTTCCCGTCCGACCTCCAGCGCCTGGCGATATCGTATCTCGCAGCGCGCCGTGTGGGCTTTGCGCTGCTGCAGATAGAGCACGTTGGCCATCACGTCGTCCAGGGCCGCGAAGATGATGCCGCCGTGCACGGTGTTCTGGAATCCGACATGGTTTTCGGTCGCAATGAAGCGGCCGACGCAGCGACCCTCGTCGTCCATGGCAAAGCGGATATTGAGCCCTATCGGGTTATCCGGGCCACAGGCAAAACACATGGTCGCCGCTTCGATGCGTCGCTGTTCGGTCATTCTCCGGACTCCGTGTGGCCTGCTGGCCGCGCAATTGTATAGAAAACTTCCGGCGGCCGGGCTTACGGCACGCGCTGATCGATCACGATCGACGCGGAGCGCGTATCAGATGTGCGTATCTGCTCCGATCCGAACCAATCACCCGGCTGCGCCACCGGCTGACCGGACAGCGACACGCGGGCGACAATCTCGATGTTCTCGAAGCTCGTGAGCGTGCGGCCCGGAATCATCGCGTTTGCGTCCGTAAGCTCTATCTGCGCCGGCAGGTCGCCGACGACGCGCCGGACCGCGGCGATCGGCGGCGCGGGGGCGGCCGGGTCGCGGGCGATGACGAACACGATATGACCCGGCTCCACTGCCTGCTGCGCTGCCGGATCGAGGCTGACCAGTATCGTCAGGCCTCCGGTTTGTGCAACCGGTTGCGGCGCAACCTGTACTTCCTCTGCACTGACGCCGCGCCATTCTCCGATCTTCTGTCGAAGCAGGCCTTCGATGTCGGGCGACGGTGCCACGGCCAGCAGCGTTTCCCAGCGTTCCGCCGCGAGGCTTCTGTCGCCTCGCTCACCCGCTGCATACCCCGAATAGAACAGCGCCTTGGGATTATTCGGGGACACGGCGACCGCGTTTTCGAACAGCTGGTCGGAGCGAGGATCGAGCGCGCCGCCGTTGCCCATCAGGACCGCTTCGCCTAAATCGGCCAGCGTCTGGCCGTCCGTGCCATTCTCGAGTTCCGCGGCACGCTCGTAGGCCGCCGCGGCCTCCGTGTAACGTTGCAGCACCGAATATGAGCGGCCGAGCATCTTCCACCCGCGCACGTCACTGGGATCGCTCTGCAGTCGTGCCGCCAGCGATTCGACCATCCCCTCTATGCTGGACATTTCGCCCTGCACCGCCTGCGCGTCGGGAGTGCCGATCCGCGAGTACAGGCCGGCCGAGATGGCCAGCACGACGACGATCGTCGCAGCGGCCCGGATCGACAACTTCTGCTCGTGCCGGAACATCGGCCACGCAACCACCAGGGCTGCGGCCAGCAGCATCAGACCAAAGATTACCCAGAGCATGGTCAGCCGTTGACCTGGGTTGGCTCGTCATCCAGCGGCATCGACATGCGCCCGCGGATGACGCGAAACACGACGAAGCCACCGAGACCGATCAGCAGCACCGGTGACAGCCAGAGCAGTATCGTGCGGGCACTGACCGGTGGCCGGTACAGTGCAAATTCGCCGTATCGCTCGACGAGAAAATCGGCGATTTCGGCGTCAGTCTTGCCTTCCTCGATCAGGCGCCGGATTTCGCGGCGCAGATCCTGCGCCAGGAACGCATTGGAATCCTTGATCGTCTGGTTCTGGCATACAAGGCAGCGAACTTCGCCGATCAGCCGCTCGTAACGCGCCTGCAACTCCGGGTCCTCGAAGGCCTGGCCCGTGTCGATCGCGAGCGCGAGCGGCGAGGCGGCGAAAACGAGCGTAAACAGTATGGCTCTCACCGTG
>JAOUIH010000080.1 GCA_029884165.1 Gammaproteobacteria bacterium
TCTGCGGCGGTCGGGCACCGCCCCGGCCCGGCACGATCGCCGCTTCGACCGGATCGTCATCGCAATACTCGCCATCGCCGTGATCGTCTTCGCGGTCGACAAGTTCCTGTGAGGGAGTTCCGGGGACAGGGATATTTGGGGTCAGAGTAAAAACTCCTCGCGCGAAATTCGCCCAAAAGTCAGATCACCGCAGCGCCAGACGAGTTTTTACTCTGACCCCAGTTGCGGATTAGACACCGGCCTGGGGTCGGACCGGTGTAGGCGCAAGGTAACGACATGAATTGCTGAGAAAAAAGAGATCCCAGACGGCGCTATTCGGGCGCCAAATCCACAATTTCAATGCCAGAATCCCGAATTACTCAACGTGCCCAGGGTAGACAGAACCTGTGGCCAAGACCGGGGATGGCGTATCGCCATCGTTGCCATCAAGAGCATTTCCTGCCGAATTTTTTTGCGTGACAGGCAACGATAGCGACATTGGCTGCGTGTCACCCGGTGACGCTTCAGGCTGTCGGTTCTCATCACTGAAGGGATAGCCTTGTCGCGGCTGCACTGAGTGTGCAGGACACGAATGTCGAAACGCGCCGGTTCCCGTCATCGTACTGGCGACGTTGCCCAAATCACCGTCTTTCGTCGCCGAAAACCGGCGATTAGCGGTCGAAACGTTATCAGACAAACGACTTTTCCGCTTCGAATCAGACTATTGCGCTGGTCCGACCCAATGGCAGCTCGCGGATTCGTTTGCCCGTCGCCGCGAAGATCGCGTTGGTAATCGCGGGAGCCACCGGCGGGAGCGGTCCTTCGCCCAGGCCTCTCGGCGCGTCGCTGCGTTCTACGAAGTGCACATCGATCCGCGGGATTTCGTGGATGCGGCAGAACGGGTAGTCGTGGAAATTGCTTTCCTGGACGACGCCATCGCGGACCGTGATCCTGCCGTGCAGTGCTGCGGACAGGCCTTCGACGATGGCGCCTTCGACCTGGTTGCGTGCGCCCTGGGGATTGATCACGCGGCCGCAATCGACAGCGCAGGTGATCCGGTCGACGTACAGGTTGCCGTCCCGGACCGTGACCTCGGCAACCTCCGCCACCCAGGCGCCCTGGTTGTAGCTCGCGGCGAAGCCGCGGCCGCTGCCCCGTGGCAGCGGCGTGCCCCAGCCCGACCTGGCGGCAGCGAGTTCGACGACGTGCCGCAACCGGGCTGCGTCGAAGCGGAAGTCCTCGCGTACCTGGACGTACTGCTCGTCGCCGATGAGCCTGAGCCACAACTCGACCGGGTCGATGCCGTGCGCGCTCGCGAGTTCGTCGATCGCGCTCGATACGACGAAGACGTTGCCCGAGTGCTCCGTCGCCCGCCACTGGCCGAGCGGGATGCGCGCCGGCACGGAGACATACTCGAAGAGCAGGCTCGGAACGAATCCGGCCGGAAACTCGAAGTCGTAGATCTCCGCGGGCGAACCGTCGCGGCCGAGATAGATCTCCCGCGAATGGCTCACGACCTTCTGGTGCCAGTGACTGATGCGACCGTCGCGCAGCGAAGATCGCACGCGCTGCACGTTGGCGGCACGGAAATAATCGTGGCGTATGTCGTCCTCGCGGCTCCAGGTGACCTTGACCGGGCGCCGGAACTGCTTCGCCAGCAGCACGGTGTCCACGATGAAGTCGGCGTAGTAGCGCCGACCGAAGGCGCCGCCCGAGCGCATCACGTGTATCGTGACGTTCTCCTGCGGGATGCCCAGCACCTTCGCAACGGCCTCGGCAGCCATCGGCGGATTCTGCGTGGGAGCCCAGACCTCCGCCGTGTTTCCGTCCGCCCTGGCCGTGCAATTCATCGGCTCCATTGGCACGTGTGCGAAATAGGGCAGCCGGTACACGACGTCTATGTCCGTAGCGGCACCGATCTCGTCACCGTCCTGTCGCACGACCAGCGCTTGGTCGGTTAGCGCGGTTTCGAACTTCTGCATCAATTCGTCGATGTCGTCGCGCTGGTCGGGCATGAGCCACTCGACCTCGAGCTTGCGCGCGCCTTCGAGCGCGGCCCAGGTGCTGTTCGCGAGGACCGCAACGCCCGATACGAAATTCGGGCAGTTCGGCAGGATGATCCTGCCGCCGTGATCGACGTTCTTCAGCATATGGAAGGCGACGACGCCCCGGACGGTTCTTGCTGCCGTCGCATCGAACGATACCGGCTGGCCGTCGCCGTGGGGGCACCGTTTGACGGTGGCATAAAGCATGTCCGGTAGCCGCAGGTCCAGGCTGTAGACCTGCGAGCCCGTCAGGATCGACCGGTTGTCGACATCGGCCACCGACGTGCCGAGCAGCCTGAACTCGTTCTCGTCCTTGAGCGGGGGATTCTCCGGCACGGGCAGCATCGCCGCGGCTGCGGCGAGCGCACCGTAAGCGAGCCTCGCACCGGTCGCGGGATCGACGACGTAGCCGGCTTCCGTGGCGAGGCTTTGTTCCGGTGCATTCCAACGCTCCGCGGCCGCAGCCAGCAGCATCGCTCGCGCCGTCGCGCCCGCCCGGCGCATCGCCGTGTAGTTCAGGCGAATGCTCAGGCTCCCGCCCGAGAACTGGTTCTCGAGGCGCGGATCCCAGTCGGCCTGTTCCACCCGGATCCCGTCCCAGTCGACGTCCAGTTCCTCGGCGATGATCATCGGCAGCGCCGTCTTCACGCCCTGGCCCATCTCGGGATTCTGGGCGTACAGGGTGATGCGGCCGTCGGTGCCGATGCGGATCAGCGGGTGCAGCTCGGTGACGGCAGCAGCCGCGAGCCCGGCCTTCGGGAACCCGATCACGAGCCCGAGGCTGCTGGCGGCAGCGAGGCGAATGAAGTCGCGACGATTGACCAATGTATTAGCCCCCGAACGGATCTGACAGCCGGGTCGACCAAAAGATCCGGCGGCTGGTCGCCCGCGGAGCGGGCTCCTGGAGCCTAGCGGTCCAGCGGTCCAGGGTCGGACCCGTGCAGGCGGCAAGTAACAAACTGAATTGCCCGCAAAAAACAGATTTCAGGCGGCGCTAGTCGGGCGCTAAATCCACCATTTCAGCGCCAGAATCCCGAATGATTCAACCTGACCTGGGTAGACAGAACTTGCGGCCAAGATCGGGGATGGCGTATCACCCATCGTCGCCGTCGAAAACATTTCCTACCGATTTCTTTGCGCGACAGGCAACGATGGCGGCGCTAGCTGCTTGTCACCTGGCGCGGCTGCAGGCTGTCGGTTCTCGGCACAGAAGGGACCGTCGGGTCGCGGCTGTACTTATGCGCGGGACACGAATGTCGAGGCGCGCTGGTTCCCGCAGTGGCGACAAAGCCCAAATCACCGTCTTGCGTCGCCGAAAATGGGCGATTAGCGGTCGAAACGATATCAGACGGACGACTTTGCGGCTTCGAATCAGACCTTTACGTTGGTCCGACCCCACAGATCTTACAGCGCGAGGAACACGGTGCTCCAAAGCTGGACGGCGTTGGACTCGGTCAGGTGGCCCTCGCTCTGGCCGAACGGTGCGATCACGTACTCGTCCCCGCGCAGCGCGAAAGACCAGAGCTCGGAGTTGATGATCTCCCGGTTGGCCGTGATGTCGTCCCGGATCTTGCGGCGCGCGTCCCCGAGTTCCTGCCGCAGCGCCGCGGACAGGTCGTCGCGGCGGAGCTGCCGGTCGAGGCCGGCGACGATCATCGCCTGCTGCCACGACCAGGCGACCGTGCCGTGGTAGTGGTTGCGCGTGACCAGCGCCTGCTGTTCGGGGCCGGCGTAGGCCGGGTTCGCGGCCAGGATCCCGACGGGTGTCGACAGGCCGGCCGGGAACGGCCGCAGCAGGTTGGCGACGATGTTAGCGAGCTCGGGCTCCGGTCGTTGCAGGAAGAGCAGGTCCGCGCCCACGTCGGAATGCATGACCGGTATGGGTTTGAACCCGGCATCGAGCGCGACCGCATGAAAGCTCAGTCCGCTTGCCGGCGCCTCGACCGGCGGATAGCCGTTGTCACGGGCATACGCGTCCAGCTTTTCCCGGGCCTGCTCCGCGTCGATGGAGACCCTGAAGTACCCGGCCGCGTTCGCCTCCCAGGCTCGCGCCATCCGCAACAGTTCATCCCGGCCCGGCAGCGAGTTCGCATGGCCGTCCAGCAGGCCGCTCCCGGCGATCTCGGCGATGGCCGCGAGCGCCGCCGGCAGCAGCACGGCATTGACGTCGTAGGGGTAGCGCCCGCCGACGAGGCCTTCCTGGCTGTCGCGCCAGTTGCCGACGTTGATCCCGTCTTTGATGGCTACCAGGTTTGTGCGGTCGGGGTCGTCGACAAACGCTCGTGCCTGCCGGACCACCAGCTCGAAGTTTCTTGCCAATCGCGATTTCAATGTCGCCGACGACCGACCGCGGCCGGACAGGAACTGCTGTGCGCGATCGACCCCGAAGGCGTCGACATAGTCACGCAGGACCGGCGCGAGCATCAGGTTGTCGTCAACCATCGCATAGTCGTAGACCGGCTCCGCCGTCGGCTGGTTGCGCTCGGCCAGGTTACGCATGACCGCGAGTTCGCCGATCTCTTCCTCGTGCGCCACCTCGCCCTGCTCGTTGATTCGCACGAGTACCGAGGCGATGCCGATCTCGGCGGCTTCGGGCGTCAGTTGCGGCATCAGCAGGCGAGTCGACAACAGCGTGTCGCGCCCGAAGTAGGTCAGGAATCGCCACGAGCCGGCCAGCATCTTCGTTTCGTAGACCAGGAACGTCAGGGCGTCTTCGAGTCGCTCGTTATCGCCTGCGCCGTTCGCAAGCAACCGCGCTGCAGGAACAGGGACCTCGAGCGGATCGCCGCTGGCCGCCACAAAGCGGATTCTCAGCCTGCCGCCGGCATCGGCGACGAAGCGCGTTCCCTCCCCGGTCTGTAGCTCGCCGGCGAGCAGGGTCACCTCCAGCAGGTAGCTCGACTCCCCGTCCGGCCGCTCCCGGGTGAATAGAATCCGGTTGCCGTCTGTCTGCATGGCCGGCGGCGCGCGGGGCGGGAGAGTCGAGTAATCGACGGCCTCGCGCAGGAACCGGACGCTGCCGACGTCCGCCTTTTGCAGGCGCAGGCTCTCCGCCTGCATGTCGATCACGGCCTCGATCCCGTACAGGGTCCGCCCGGCGTCGTCCTGGCGCTCGATAGTCTGGAGGCCCGTGACCGCGCCCCAGGCCGGACCCTCGTCCGCCGCGTCGAAAAAGAGCGCGGCCCCGCTGTTGCCGGCAGGGAAAGCGACGACGAGCCTCGGCCTCGGCCGGGATTGCAGGTTGAGGTGCGCCGAGATCCCGTCCTGCTGGATGAAGTAGTTATCGGACTGCCCTTCCGGGACGGCAAAGCGCAAACCGGTGTGCGGTTGACCGGCGCTTTCCGTGCCCGGCCCCGAGCAGCCGGCGTTTGCCAGCAGGAGGGCGCCGAGAATGAGTGCGCCGCGACCTGCCGGTCTCAGCATGTGCTGCGGAGCTCCCGCATCAGTCGCAGCAGGACGGCGTTCGTCCAGCCGAAGCCCTCCTGGACCTCGTATTCGCCGCCGCTGCCGGCCAGTCCGCAGTTGATCACGTTGTACTTTTCGAGCAGGCAGCCGTGCTCACGGTAGACGGCAATGCTGTTGTCGACCCAGCGCGTCGCGCCGGCGTGGGCTTCCTCGTGAAACCCGTAGCGTTTGAGCCCGGAGTACGTAATCCACTGCATGGGCGCCCAGCCGTTCGGACTGTCCCATTGCTGTCCCGTTGCGTAGTTGGACGTTACCCAACCGCCCGCTTTCAGGTAGTCGCGCTGGATACACTGCGCGACCCGCTCCGCCTGCTCTTCCGTGGCAATGCCGAAAAACAGCGGATACGCCGCCGCGATCGACAGCGTTCCGGTAACGCCGAAGTCCGGCAAGGCCAAGTCCATGAACATGCCGGTCTTCTCGTCGAAGAAGAGTTTCTGCAGCAGGAGCTTGCGGTTGTCTGCACGCGCCCTGTACTTCCTGGCGTCGGCTTCCGATCCGTGCGCTTCGCTCGCGCGCGCCAGGGTCGCCTCGAGCTTGTACAGCAGCGAGTTGAGATCGACCGGTATGACCCGGGTCGTCCGAATGCTCTGCAGCGTACGCCTGTCCGCTAACCAGCGCGAACTGTAGTCCCAGCCCGATTCGGCGCCGGCACGGATGTCCCTGTATAGCTGCTCGGGCCGACCACTGGAGGCGGCGAGTTCCAGGTCTTCGGCGTAGCTCTCCTGGCGCGGAGTCGCCGCGTCGTCCCAGTAGCGGTTGAGTGGCCCGTCCGGCCCTGCGACGACGCGTCGATGTTCCGTCTGTCCGGCCGCGAGGGTTTCGACTCCCGCCATCCAGAACGCATACTCGCTGATCAACCGGGGCAGGAACCTGGCGTAAACGGACTCGTCCCCGGTGACCTCGGCCAGCAGGTCGACCATGAGAGTGAAGAACGGCGGCTGCGAACGCGTGCAGTAGTAGGTCCGGTTGCCGTTGGGGATGAATCCGAACTCGCCGATCAGCCAGGCAAAATTCTCGACCATGTCCTGGATCAGGTCGGTACGACCGGACTCGGCCAGGCCCAGCATCGTGAAATAGCTGTCCCAGTAATAGACCTCCCGGAAACGACCCCCGGGCACGACGTATCGATTCGGCAACGGTATCAACGACGAGTGTTCGACGCGCTTGTCGGCGCGGCGCGTGAGTTGGTCCCAGAGCTGCTCGATGTAATCCTGTATCGGCAGGTCGGATGGTTGTGCAAGCGTGCTGAGGTCCGGCGCCGGCAGCTCGAAATGGGAGGCGACGAATTCGGCGAGATCGAAGCCCGGCCGGTCGTGCTCGGCCCGGAATGCGCGCAGGATCTCGTCTGGCTCGGTCGTCGCGATTGCATCGACGAAGACTTTCGAATCGCCGAACAACCGGCTCGATTGCACCGCGTCGAACAGCTCGGCGTAGAGGCGATCGGGTGTCTGGCTGCCGTTCATGCCTGCCGTTCGCGGGCCAGGTGCTCGTCACTGAGGCGCTTGAAGAAGACCAGCGCAACGATGATCAACGCGATCGGCAACAGCGAGAAATAGAATGCCGTGCGCCCGCCGAAGTGCTCGAAGAGTGTACCGGTGATCATCGATCCCGAGGTACCGCCGAGTGCCGAGAAGACGACGATCAGCCCCGCCATCGCGCCGTGCTGGTGCATCGGAAGCGCCGACAGGATGACCGAGTTGATGGCCGGGTAGACGGGCGCGATCAGGAAACCGATCAGTGGGAACACGAAGGCGGCAAGGGGCGCCGCGGCCCAGGTCGTGACGTTCGCCCCGCCGCTGCTGCCGGCCAGCGGCAGCGCGAGGAGCACCAGCACGGCCGCGGCAACGAGCCCGGTCACCAGCACGCGCATCCAGTCGTAATTTCGCAGCAGGATGCCGGCTGACAAGCGGCCGAGTGCGGTGGACGCCGCCAGAATGCTGGCCATCTGGATGCTGAGCGTCGGCGCGAGATTCAGGATGCGGCTGTTGAACGTTGGCAGCCACGACATGATGCTCTGCTCGATCAGGACGTACAGGAAGGCGCTGACGATGAATACCAGCACCAGCGGGCGAATGCAGAGCCTGAGCATGCCCGTGAATTCGGCCGCGAGCGACTCCGGTTCGTTGATATGGGCCCGGCTTTCATCGATCTTCGCGACATAGAGCAACAGGAAGGCTGCCGTCGACATGGCTGCAAGCACGTAATAGACGTTCAGCCACGCGAAGGATGAGGGATCCGAGTCGCTGACGAAGCTGCTGAAGATGAAGTAGCCGGACAGTACGCCGACCATGAAGAACGACTCCAGGAAATTCATAAGGCTCACATGCTCCTGGCGTGAGCTGGTAACGAGCCCGAGGGTCGCGAAGACCGACACCTTCACGAGGGCGAAGCCGACACCCGTGGCCGCGAACATCGCCTTGGCCATCCAGAAGGTCGGTAGCTGGGGCATGGCGAGCGCGACGACGGTGATGAAGCCGAGCGCGAACAGCATCGCCCTCCGGTAGCCGATCCTGACGATGAACGACGCCACCAGGAATGAGGTGATCGCTATCGGCAGGTCCTTGAATGCCTCGAGGAGGGCGGCGGAGGATTCGGTTACGCCGTAGGTGTTCTGTACCTGGAGAATTACCGTACCGACGCTGTTCAGCAGGATTGCGAAAACGAAGTAATTCAGGAACAGCGATATCTTGACTAGCCATCGAGTCATGCTGGCTCCAGGGAGCGGCCGGGTACCTCGGATTGCGGGGCAGGCCTGACGGCCTGCCCCGCCCCGGTTCTTTTTATCAGAATTCGTACCCGACGCTGAATTCGAGCGTCCGCGGCATGATGAACCGGCCGTTCGGCGCGGTAATGTTGCGCGGATCGCCTTCGGTCAGGGCGTCTTCGTCGGTTACGTTGTCGGCCGATAGCTGGACGACGAACTGCTCGTTGATGCGCAGGATCACGCCCAGGTCGAGCTTCTCGTAGCCCTCGAGGATGTTCACGTTCTCGGGCTCGCTCCAGCGATCGTCGATGGCGCTCAGCGTTCCGTAGACGGTGCCGGTCATATTGCCTGCCTCGAACTCGTAGCGCGGCGTCAGGCGGAGCTGCCAGCCGGGCTGCCTCTGGGTCTCGTTCCCGTCATTCGGCCCGCTCTTGATCTCGGAGTCCTGGATCGTCGCGTTCAACGAGATCGAGAAACCTGCGTCGTTGGCCCAGAGCGCATCGACTTCGACACCGGTCGACTCCTGCGTCTGGATGATGGCCTGCTGGCCCGTCAGCGCGGTGAAGAAGGTGGGGTCCACCTCCGTGAAGAAGGCGGTCGCATAGACGCTCATCGCATCGGTCACCCACTTGAAGCCGAACTCGAACTGGTCGACCTCCTGGATCAGCAGGTTGCCGCCCGCGTACGCGCCGCGGTTATCGCGGAAGTCGTCGAAGTAGGGCATCTTGCTGCCGCTGTTGATCCGGCCGAACACGCCCATCGTGTCGTTGATGAGGTAGTTCGCCGCCGCGGTCCAGGAGACTTCCGACTCGTCGTAATCGATGGCCAGGGTGACCTGCCCGTCGAGGCCTTCATCGACCGAGTAATTCACCTGGTGATTCTCGGCGCGGACGCCGACGTCGAACGTGAGCGCGTCGCTGAAGTCGAAGGTCGTGGCCGCGTAAAAGGCCGTGGTCGTTGCGTCGCCGGTGGCATCGATGTCGTAGTTCCAGTTGCAGCTGCTGCTGTCCGGGTCGTCATTGCACTCGATGCCGGTCACGACCTCGCCACCGTGCTGCACAACCTCGTACTTGTGATTGCCCAGCGACCACCACTCGTCCGCCGACGCATTCGCCGCGTAGAAACCGAAAGTCGCCGTGCCGCGATCCCAGCCCCTTGCGATGCTGAGGTCGTTCGTGAACGCCTCGATATCCTTGCGGACCTCCCACGCGCCCCAGCGCTGGATGTAGTCCGAGCTGGTGATGGCTCGGCCGGTGACCGCACCGGACAGGGGACCGGTTACCACGGCCAGGGTATCGATGGACGGATCGGCCAGCAGGTCGCCCACGTTGACGGCCCCGCCGTCCGGCACAAGGCCGAGGGTATCTGCAGCACCCGAGGTGTAGCTGAAACGATCCGTGAGTTCCCAGTCGTCGGTGATGTCGAGGACGATGGAACCGCCGGTCATCGCGCCGTCCCAGCCGCGGCCCTCGCCGAGGTCTATGGTCTGCTGTTCGTTGTCCGGGCCGAAAGTGATCTGCCGCTGCCGGTTGAGCGTCCCGATCTGGCTGTACTCGGCGTCGACGCCGGGCACGTTGAGCGGCGACGGGAGGTACCACTGGCCGTGGTCGTCGGTCTGGCGATAGAAGACGTTGATCGAGCCGTTGTCGAGGTCCTTGGTCAGGTTGATCGTGACCTGGTTGCCTTCGCGGGCGTTGAACCCGGCATCCCGGATGCCCGGTGAACTCAGCAGGTAGCCGCCGACCATGTAGTAGAAGCCTTCGGACAGCTCGCCGCTCAGGTAAGCGTCGAAACGACGCAGGTCGTAGTCCGAGGTCGTGTACTTGACCATGCCCTCCGTTTCCTCACCGCCCTCGCGCAGGATCATGTTGGTGGTCAGGCCCGGCTGGCCGTTGGAGAAGACCGGGTTCGGACCACCGCGCAATGCCTCGACCCGCAGGATGGTTTCGTCGACCCGGAACAGCGTCGTGTTCTCGAGGAAGGACAATGTCGGCGGCGGGAAGATCGGGGCGCCGTTCACCTGCAGCGTGTAAAACGGGGCGTCGCCGCCGCCGGGAAATCCGCGGACGAACACGTTGGCGCCCGATACACCGCCCGAGCTCTCGGACCACACGCCGGGCACGAGCTTCAGCAGGTCGGCCGTGCTCTGCGGCGCGTACTCGTTGATGTCGGAATCGCTCATCGTTGTGATGGCAAAGCTGGCATCGAATTTCCGGATCTCGGCACCGCCTGCCGTGCCCGTTACGATGATTTCTTCGATCGTACCGAACTGGTCTTCGTCTTCTTCTTGCGCCTGGGCCCCGGCCTGGAAAGGCAGTGCCAGTAATGCCAGGCCGCCGGATGCCAGCGCCAGCCGGCGCCAATCGGTAACTTTGGTGATCATGTTCGCCCCCCCCTGTTTGCAGAATTTTCCGGCCAACCGTACTCTGCTTTGAAATGCATTTCAATAATTTTGAAATGCATTGCACAAATCGCTATATTGCGCACTTCGGGCGAGAGGAATCCCTTTGACGGACAAGGAAAAACGCGCGGTCACTATGGCGGACATCGCCCGCCTCGCGAACGTGTCGAAACCCACGGTATCGCGGGCGCTCAGCAACAGCCCGCTGGTCAACAAGGCCACCCGCAATCACGTGCTGACGGTGGCCGCGCAGCACGGCTATGCGGTCAACCGGAATGCCCAGAAGCTCCGCCAGAAGCGCACCAACACGATCGCCGTGTCGATGGATTTCCGGTCGCATCGCGAGAACCACATTTCGGATCCCTTCATGTTCGACCTGTTGGCGGGCGTTTCCGAGGCGCTGGGCGATCACAACCAGGACCTGCTGCTGTGCGCGCCGAACCATAACGACTCGGTCTCTTTCCGGCAGATCCTCACCGAGCGCGGCGCCGACGGTTTCGTGATACTGGGCCAGGGTCATCGCGAGGCGATGCTCAAGGAGTTCGCGATGACCGGTGCGCCGATAGTCGTCTGGGGAGCCGCCGCGCCCGACGCGAACTACTGCGTCGTCGGCAGCGACAACTTCCTGGGCGGCAAGCTTGCCGGCGAGTACTTCCTGGAAAAAGGCCGGCGCCATTTCCTGTTCGTCGGCGACACGTCGTTTCGTGAGATGCACCTCCGGCGCGAGGGCCTGGTCAGCGCCATCGACGAGTCGGGGCAGGACATACTGCTCGACGACATCGAGCTGCACAGTTTCAGCTACGACTCGGCCTATGATGCTGCGACGCGCTATCTCGATGCCATCGAAGCGCGGCCGGACGCGATTTTCACCTGGAACGATACCGCCGCGATGGCGTTCATTTGTGCGTTTCGGGAAGCAGGGGCGAGCGTGCCCGGCGAGGTCTCCGTCGTCGGCTACAACGACATTCCGGCGGCGCAGTATTTCAGCCCGCCTGTCACGACCATCCGCCAGGATACGCACCAGGCCGGCCGCGTCCTGGTTGCCAAGCTCCTGCGAATCATCGACGGCGAGTCGCCGCAGTCCGCGTCGATTCGCACCGAGCTGATTCGCCGCGCAAGCTGATTACTGCATTGATCCGCGCGCGCTGCAGGCGCCCAGGCGGATGCTATCCGCCCGCCATAGGCGAGCCCTGCGCGCGATAGTCTTCGCGCAGCCCCTGCAACAGGCCGGCGCACATCAGCAACAGGATAGCCGCGAACGGCAACCCGGCGGATATCGTCAGCGCCTGCAGCGACGACACGCCGCCGCCCAGTAGCAGCGCGATCGCGACGAGGCCGGCCAGCACGCACCAGAACACGCGCTGGAAGACAGGCGCATCCATCTTGCCGCCGGCCGTGATGATGTCCATGACCAGTGAACCGAAATCGGCGGACGTGACGAAGAATATCGCGATCAGAAAGACGCTGATCGTTGACCTTCGAGTGCGAGGACAGGATCTGCTCGAGGAGAGTCGATCCCGCACGCGGCAGGCCGACGACGAAGCTCGGGTCGGGCGCGTCGCGCACGCCAGTTTTGGCTGGAGAATGGGGGGATGGTGGCAAGATTCAGAAATTCAGGGTCGGACCCGGATCGCATCTGGCGTCGTAGTGCAAATCGGGGTATTTCGTCGCCGGAAATGGGCGATTAACGGTCGAATCGCTGTCCGATAGACGTCTTTTCTCGGTCGAATCAGACCTTTACGCAGGTCCGACCCCACGGATTACGGGTAGATCGTCGCCCAGTCCTTTTTCATGTCGACGATGGTCCAGCCGCGCGCGGGGCCTTCGTCGAGGCCGCGATTGAGCCTGCCGACGTGCGACTCGCGGTCGTAGGCCCATTCGCGGTCGCCGTCGGTGTGGTGCACGATCAGTCCGAAACGCGCGCCGGGGCCGCTCGTCGTCCATTCGAGCATCTGGAAGTCGCCGTCGGAATTGCCGAAGGCCATGGTCGGCCGGCGCCCGATGTGCTGGTTGATGCCGACGGGCTTGTCGCTCTTGTCATCGATAAAGTTGATTTCCGGCAGGCGTACGAGCACGGGCTTGCCGTCGCGCAGCTCGTACCGGGTCTTGATGCTGCTGCCGATGACCTGCTCGGGGGGGACGCCATAGATCTCGTACACCCAGGGGCGCATGAACTCGATCCCGCCGCCCGAAACGATGAAGGTCTTGAAGCCGTTCGCGCGCAGGTACTGCAGCAGCTCGAGCATCGGCTGGTAGACCATTTCCGTGTAGCGCCGGCCCGTCGTCGGGTGGCGCGCGCTGGCCAGCCAGTCGGACACGATCGCCTGGAACTCGTCGGTCGTCGTGCCGGCATGCGTCGCCATCGCCATTTCCAGCAGCGCGTGCTCGCCGCCGGCGAGCGCTGCGGCGGTGTCGCCCTTGAGCACGGATGCGAAGGGCTCCTGCTCTTGCCACTCGGGGTGCTGCGGCACGAGTGTCCTGATGCGATCGAACATGAACAGCGCCTGGAAATACACCGGCTGCTCCGACCACAAGGTTCCGTCGTTGTCGAAAACGGCGATGCGCTCGGCCGGTGGCACGTAGTCGGGCGACCCGGTAGACGTCACCTTGTCGACGAAGGCCATGATCGCTTGCTTCGGCCCGGTGTCGTTCCAGGATGGCATCGGGTCCTGCGCGCACGCAGCAAGCAATGCGGCGCAACAGTACGCAACGAGCAGTTGTGGATATCTCATGTATCGGTTACCCGGGATCGAGTGCCGGGGACAGGGCCGCTCCAGGCGGCCGTGTCCCGGCGATTATTTGCTAGCGACCGCCTGCTGCGGACCTCAGCTGTTCTTCGATCTTGGAGAGATTGAACGAACCGGGTGCCTGGCTCGGCGGATACTCTTTCATGGTCATCAGAAACCGCGCCGCCATACCCTGCAGCGGCACGATGATGAACGGACGATCCAGGAACCAGTCGTTGTACGTGTTCGAGTTGTGCTGGGCCTTCTCGAACGGGTCGCGGCGCAGGTTGAACAGCAGGGGCACCCGCAATTCGGTGAACGGCTCGCGCCACACGCCGAACGCCTCGCCGCGATTTTCCAGGAACACGACCTTCCAGGCGTCGTAACGCGCGGCGACGACCTGGCCGTCGTCGTTGACGTACCAGAACTCGCTGCGCGCCGACTGGTCGGTCTCGCCGCGCAGGTAGCTGAGCTGGTCGTAGCCGTCGACGTAGTTGCGGTAGCGGCGGCCGTTCAGCCTGACGCCGTCCCGCAGCTGCTGCTTGATCTCCGGCGCCCCGGCGGCCGCGGCGAAGGTCGGCAGCCAGTCTTCGTGGGCGACGATCCCGTTCAGCGTCTTGCCGGCCGGGAACTGGCCGGGCCAGCGGATGAACGCGGGCACGCGGTACGCGCCTTCCCAGTTGGAGTTCTTCTCGCTGCGGAACGGCGTCGTGCCAGCGTCCGGCCAGGTGTTGTAGTGCGGGCCGTTGTCAGTGGAATAGAACACGATCGTGTCGTCGGCAACGCCGAGTTCGTCGAGCAGTGCGAGGAACTGGCCGACGTGCATGTCGTGCTCGATCATGCCGTCGGTGTACTCGTCGTTACCCGGGTTGCGGAGTTCGTCGCGCACGTGCGTGCGGAAGTGCATACGCGTGCCGTTCCACCATACGAACCAGGGCTTGCCGGCGCGTTGCTGTTCGCGGATGAACTCCATCGCACGCTTCGAGGTTTCGTCGTCGACGGTTTCCATGCGCTTCTTCGTCAGCGGGCCCGTGTCCTCGCAACGCTGCTTGCCGACCCGGCCAAAGCGCGGATCCTCGGTCTTGTCTTCCGTATCGGTCGCGAAGCAGTGCATGACGCCGCGCGGGCCGAACTGCTGCAGGAAGGTGTTGCCGTTCTTCAGCACCATGTCCCGCGGGTAATCCTCGTTCTCGGGTTCCTCTTCGGCGTTCAGGTGGTACAGGTTGCCGAGGAACTCGTCGAAACCGTGCATGGTCGGCAGGTGCTCGTTGCGGTCGCCCTGGTGGTTCTTGCCGAATTGGCCCGTCGCGTATCCCTGGCTCTTCAGTACCGTCGCCATGGTCACATCGGATGCCTGCCAGCCCTCGAGAGCACCGGGCAGCCCCACCTTGGTCATGCCGGAGCGCACGGGCACCGAGCCGCTGATGAATGCGGCGCGCCCGGCGGTGCAGCTTTGCTGGCCATAGTAGTCGGTGAATGCGACGCCTTCGCTTGCGATGCGGTCGATGTTGGGCGTCTGGTAGCCCATCATGCCGCGGTTGTTGTGGCTGATGTTCCAGGTGCCGATGTCATCGCCCCAGATCACGAGGATGTTCGGCTGATCGGATTGCGCGGCCACGGGACCACACAAGAACAAGAGGGCCGTTGCGAGCGGGGCCGCAAAACGCCGATGAAAGCAATGCACGAACTTCATGAGTCTCCTCCAACCCGGGGGTCTGATATTTGCTGCTTCTCGGTTGCGTCGGCATCGGTGCCGGCGCGCGGCGAGTTGGCCGATCAGGCAGTCGCATGTGAGTAATGCGGCGGGCAGGTTAACCGCTTAACATTGCACCTTTCCTACCAAATGTACCTTTTGTGCAGGTGGTCAAATACCGGGAGCCACATCATGCGAGATGTCGCGACGCCGATGGCGTCAGAGCCGGGATCCGTGGCCGAGGCCTGGGCGCGGCTGGAGTCCCGCGGCTGGCTGGCAGAGTGCAGTGCGCCGGTGCGTGCGCTGCTGGCCGGGATCGCGCGGCTGCGGTCATTCGAGGCAGGGGACAGCCTGTTTTTCGCGGGCGACGCGCCGGATGGCGTGTACGGGCTCGTCGAAGGCGAGCTGGATATCAGCATTCCGCGGCTCGACGGCGAGGAATGCCTCGCGCACC